>CAXTFX010000248.1:0-6883 GCA_964243185.1 uncultured Chthoniobacterales bacterium | reverse complement strand
GGCGTCAACACAACGACGCGAACGGCCTGTCGCTCGGGGAACGGACGGTTTCGTTGGCACAGGCGCTCCGCATCGTCAGCCTCTGGCTGGAAACCCCCTTCGAGGGCGGTCGGCACGCCCGGCGCATCGGCAAGATTCAGGGTTGAGCGCCCCTGGAATCGCTTGACCGGGATCGGGTGGCCCCCGTCGCGGTGCCCGCCACCTTGGGACGACCGCCCGGCGAACGCGGCGCGTATTTCCAACACCGCTTTATGGACAAAAAAACTCACCGCATCAACACCGGCCTCTCCGACGACCAGCGCGCCGGGGTCATCGAGATTCTCCAGGCCGTCCTCGCCGACGAGAACCTGCTCTACACCAAAATCCGCAACTACCATTGGAACATCACCGGGCCGCGTTTCCACACGCTGCACGTTTTCCTGGAGGAGCAGTATAAGGAGATCGCCAAAAAGGCCGACGAGGTCGCCGAGCGCGTCCGCCAGGTCGGCGGGTTCGCCGCCGGCACGATGTCGGAATACTTGAAATTGACCCACCTCAAGGAGGAGCCGGGCAACCGTCCGCCGGCCGACGACATGATCTCCGACCTGGTGCACGACCACGAAACGATCATCCGCGAGCTGCGTCAGGGTCTGGACGACAGCCAGGAGAAGTTCGAGGACGCCGGCACGGCCGACTTCCTCACCGGGTTGATGGAGGACCACGAGGAGATGGCCTGGATGCTGCGCGCCCACCGCGAGGACGAGAACAAACAGAAGTAAGGAAGTCTGAACGGTGCCGCCCGTGAGGGCGTCCGACCGCCGCACCCCCGCAATGTTCCTCGTCCCACGTTCCGTTCCCCGCGCGTTCATGTCCCTGCTGGCCGCGGGGGCGCTCTCTCTCCCGGGAGCCCCGCGGCTGTCGGCCCAGGCCCCCGCCGCCGCCCCCCCGGCGGCCGGCCGCAACCCGGCGGCGGCCCTGCCCGCGGACGCGGACGCCCTCTTCACCCCGACCTACCAAATCCAGGGTCAACCGCCGTTCCTGCTGCGGACCATCTTCCGCCGCCTGGCCGCCCAGAACACGGCCTCGCGCACGTTCTCGGAGGCCCGCACCTCGGCCATCGCCAAGCGTCCCGTCACGGCCCGCGGCGCGTTGCGCTTCAGCCGGTTGTCGGGCCTGAGCATGGCCTACGAGAATCCGCTCCGGGTGCTGATCATTGACGACCGGGGTCTCATCGAGCGCGGTGCCGGGGGCCGGGAGCGGAGCATCGCCGTGGCGGACCGGCCGGAACTCGGGGCGTTGACGGACGTTTACCTCAACCTGCTGCGCGGCAACAGCGCCAAGCTCTTCTCGGTCAGCGACGCCTATTTCGCCGGGGACAAGCGCGGCTGGCAGCTCGGCTTGGTGCCCAAGGACCCGGACCTCGCCAAACGGGTCGGCCGCGCGGTGATCTCCGGGCGGACGCGGGAGGTCCAGCGCATCGAAACCACCGCGGGCAACGGCGACACCCGGCGCATTGACCTGGGGCGGTTGACCACGAACAAGCCGTTCAGCCCCGAGGAGCAGAAGGCGTTCTTCCGCGAGTAGTGGGCAGCCCGCTCCCTCACCCCGCCCCCGTCGCCCGGAAGAACACTTCCTCCAGGTCCACGTTCCCCGCCGTTGCGCCCTCCGGCCCGAGGAAGCGGGTGATGATCTCCGCGAGGGTTCCCCCAGCCACCATCCGGCCGGCGTGCAGGATGAGGACGTGGGTGCAAATTTCCTCCAACAAGCCCAGGAGATGACTGCTGATGAGGATGGCCGCCCCCTCGGCGGCGCGCCGGCGGATGGAAGCCTTCATGCGCCGGATGCCTGCGGGGTCGAGTCCGGTGAGCGGTTCGTCGAAAAAGATCACGGTCGGCTCGTGCAGCAAACCGCAGGCGATGGCCAGTTTCTGTTTCATGCCCCGGGACAGCTCGCCGGGTAATTGTTCCGCCTTGTCGGTCAACTCCAACTCCTCCAGGAGCCGGTCCGCGCGCTCCCGGAAAGACGCGACCCGGTAGATGCGCGCCACGAAGGCCAGGTGCTGGCGCACGGTCAGATAGTCGAACAGCCGCGGCTCGTCGGGCAGGAACGCGAGCCGGCCCTTGGCGGCCACGGGGTCGGCCCGGAGGTCGTGCCCGGCGATCCGCACGGCCCCGGAGGTCGGCGGGATGATCCCGGCCAGACAGCGCAGGGTCGTCGTCTTGCCGGCACCGTTGGCCCCGACCAGGCCGAGGACCTCGCCGGGCCGCACGGTGAAGGACAGGTCGCGCACGGCGGGGAACTCCCCGTAAAGTTTCGTCAGGCCCTCAGCTTCGATCATCGGGGGGAAATCAAGGTGCAGGATGCAGGATGCAGGATATTAAGGGAAGCGCCGCGTTTCCGCCCCGGCGATCCCGCATCTTGCATCCTGCATCTTGCTCCCCATGCCGCCTCCCCCCCGGCCCCGTGACAAGGCCTCGTTCTGGTTCCTCCGCCCGGCGGCGGACCTGGCCGTGCTGGCCGCGGGGACGCTCGGCGCGTTGGCCCTGGCGGGTTGGGTGCTGCCCAAGTTCAGCCGGCTGACGCTCGGGCAGTTCATGGGTCCCAACGCCGGGCTCCTGCTCCTGCTCCTGGCCATCGGGCACGCCGCGGGGCTGCGGACCGGCCGCGGGTGGCTCGGGACGGGGTTGGCGGCCTCGGGCGGGTTGCTGGCCCTGGCGCGGCTGGCGGAGATCACCCCGGGCCTGCGCGAGCCCCTCCGCGGCTGGACCCTGGACGGGCGGCTGTTCGACGCGACCGGCCGCGCCCTGGGGCTGGCGGCGCCCGTGGGTCGGCTCTCGCCGCTGACGGCCGGGGCGTTCGCGCTCACGGCGACGGCGCTCGTTTTCGTGCTGGGGGTGGTGCCCCTGCGCCGGCGCCTGGCCGACGGGCTGGCGGCCGCGGGCGGGGTGGGGGTCTTCGCCATCAGCCTCGGCTACCTGCTCTCCTCCACCTACGGCAACGTGGCGGACCCGAGCGCCGCGCGCGCCACCCGCCGAGCCGTGCCGATGACGCCGGCCGTGGCCGTCGGCCTCCTGCTCCTCGGCTCGGGCCTGGCGCTCACGGCCGCCGACCGGGACATCATCGAGCGCCGGGGCGCGCGCCGCCGCCGCCGCGCGGAGCACCTCGTCACCCGCGCGCTGGCCACCGCCGTGACCACCGAGGAGGCCGCCGCGGCGTTGCTGACCGCCGTTTGCGAGGGGTTGGAATGGAGCTTCGGCGCCTTCTGGCTGCGGGAGGGGGACGAGCTGCGCTGCGTGCGGACCTGGCGCGCCGGCCGGGACCTGCGGGATTTCGACGAGCTCTGCCGATCGGCCCGTTTCACCCGCGGCGTCGGCATCCCGGGGCGCGTCTGGGCCACGGGCTGGCCGGAGTGGCAGGAGCGGCTCTCCCCGGGGCCGGATTTCCCCGGCGTGCCCGCCGCCCTGGCCGTGGGTCTGCGCGGGGCGTTCGCGGTTCCCGTGCGGTTGGAGAACGGGGAATGCCTGGGCGCGCTGGAGTTCTTCCACCACGACCCGCGCCCGCCGGACGGGGACCTGCTGGCGATGATGATGGCCGTGGCCACCCAGCTTGCGCTGTTCCTGCGCCGGGTGCGCGCGGAGTTCGAGCTGGCCCGCGACCGCAACCTGCTGCGCGCCGTCATAGATAATTTGCCCGACCACATCTACCTCAAGGACAACGCCGGACGCTACGTCGTGGACAACGCCGCCCACACCCGGTTCCTCGGTCTGCCCAGCCCGGAGGCCGTGGTGGGCAAGACGGTGTTCGACTTCTTTCCCGTCGAGTTGGCCGGCCATTTCACCGACGATGACCAGGTGGTCCTGGCCAGCGGCCGGCCCGTTCTGAACCGGGAGGAGCCCACCCGGGCGGCCGACGGCATGCGCGGCTTCGTGGCAACCTCCAAGCTGCCTTTCCGAGACGAGGCCGGCCGGGTCGTCGGCCTGGTCTGCGTCTCGCGCGACATCACCGCCCAGCGCCATGCTGAAGCCGACCTCCACGCCGCCCAGTTGCAGCTCATCCAGGCGGAAAAGCTCGAAAGCCTCGGCCGCCTCGCCGCCGGCATCGCCCACGAGGTCAAGAACCCGCTGGCCGTGCTGACGATGGGCATTGACTACCTCGCGGGTGACGTGGAAGCCGCCGGGGCCGCGGCCGACCCCGCCGCGGTGGAGATTCTCGAATCCATGCGCGAGAGCGTCCGCCGCGCCGATACCATCCTGCGCGAGATGCTGGATTTCTCGGCGCCGCGACCCCTGGAGCTGCGCCCGGAGGACCTCAACGAACTCATCACCCGCACCCTGCCGCTGGTCCGGCACGAGTTCGACGCCGCCGGCGTCCAGGTCGAAGCGCACCTGGAGAGGGACCTGCCGGCCGTCTCCCTGGACCGCGACAAGGCCCAACAGATGCTCATCAACCTGTTCACCAACGCGGCGCACGCGATGCGCGAGGTGGTGAACGGGGCGCACGAGCCGCACCACGAGCTCACGGTGCGGACCACGGCCCGGGTCGTCGGGGAAGACGAGGCTGCGGGCCTGCGCCGGGACGAGGGCAGCCGGCGAAACGAGCGCTGCCGGGCGGGCGACCGGGTCATCGCCGTAGAGATCGAGGATACCGGCACGGGTTTGCCCGGGGGCGGGCGCAGCGTGTTCGACCCGTTTTTCACCACCAAGGCGACGGGCAAAGGCACCGGCCTGGGGTTGACCGTCACCCGCAAGATCGTCGAGCTGCACGGCGGCGAGATCCGTCTGGAAAACCGCCCGGACGGCCGATCGGGTGCCCGCGTGACCATCATTTTCAAATCCCTGGGCGCGGCCATCGTCGCCGTGGACGCCCCACCCGGGGCCGTCTCCCCGGTGGAAAGAGGGGAACGGCACGACGAATGAGGAACGCGGTCCCCCGCCCGGGAGGCAGGGTCCGCCCCCGTCCTTGATCAATCCACCCTTGACCCGTCGTTCGACCCCGGCCCAACATCGTCGAGCGTTCTGTCGCCGTCCTTTTTATGACCCCCTCCCGCAAGCGCCGCGTCCTCATCGTGGATGACCAGTCTGGTTTCACCCGCGTCATCAAGCTCACCCTCGAAAAAACGGGGGACTACGAGGTGGTCGAGAAGAACACCAGCGCCGGGGTAGTCGGCGCCGCGGCGGATTTCGACCCGGACGTGATCCTGCTCGACGTGATCATGCCCGGCAGCGACGGCGGGGACGTGGTGGCGCTGCTCAAGCAGGACCGACGCACGCGCGACCTGCCGGTGATTTTCATCACGGCCACCGTGCGTAAGCAGGAGATTGACGGGCAGGGCGGCATCATCGGCGGCTACCCGTTCCTGGCCAAACCGGTCCCCGCCAAGGAGCTCATCGCCGCCATCGAGAAGCACGCCCGCCCGCGGGGGTAGGACCCAGGGGGCGGGCACCCGGCCCCGGGAAGCTCAACGGCAGGTCGCGGGGGCCGGGAGGTGGTGGACCGTGCGGCCGACGGGTCACACCCGTCCGCCGTTGGGCCCGCGCCGATGGGGAGCCGCCGCGCAGATGGGCCGCGTCGGACGTGGCCTCGCGGATCGATCCTGCGCGTCGGCCGGGGCGTGGTTGGCCCGGGGCGGCGGGGTCGAGGGGGTTGCCCGGCCATCCCGAGCCGAACCGGCGCAGGTGGTGCAACCTTGGAGGCGCGGGAGCGGGGGCGAGGGCTGCCTTGCCCCGGCGTGTCACGCTAATTTTTACCCTCGAACAGCGCCTTGTATTTGCCGTAACCTTCCGCTTCGAGCTTCTCGGCGGGGATGAAGCGCAGGGAAGCGGAGTTCATGCAGTAGCGCATCCCGCCCTTGTCCCGGGGGCCGTCGTCGAAAACGTGGCCGAGGTGGGCGTCGCTGCTCTTGGAGCGGACCTCGGTGCGTTCCATCCCGTAGGCCCGGTCGGTGTGCTCGATGACGTTTTCCTTGGCGATGGGCTTGGTGAACGAGGGCCAGCCCGTGCCGGACTCGAACTTGTCCAACGAGGTGAACAGCGCCTCGCCCGTGATGACGTCCACGTAGATGCCGGCGGCGTGGTTGTTCCAGTAGGCGTTGCGGAAAGCCGGCTCGGTGCCGGCCTCGCAGGTGACGTGGAACTGCTCGGGGGTGAGACGTTTCTTGAGTTCGGCGAGGTCGGTCTTCACGTTGGGCGCGGTCACTTTGTGGTCGTCAGGGGTGTTCATGGCGGGTTTAATGGCGGTGGGGGCGGAGCCTTCCGTGGCAGCCGGGGCGGTCCGCTTCGCCTCCTGGGCCCGCAGGATGAGGGCGAGGGAGGTGAAAAGGACGAGTGCGACCGGCAGCCACAGGCGGCGGTAGAGGGGAGTTTTGATGGGCATGGTGAGTTGGATTCGGGATGAAGCTTATTTTTTGTCCTCGCCCCAGGTGCGACGCAGGTAGGGCGCCCGCCCGCTGCCCTCCTCGTAGGCGTGGAAACGGTCGGCTTTTTTCAGGTAATACCCTTGGTGGTAGTCCTCCCCGGCGAAGAAGGGGCCGGCGGCAGTGATCTCGGTCACGATGGGCCGGTCGAATTTGCCGCTCTTGGCGAGCGCGTCGCGGGTGGTCTCAGCGAGGCGTTTCTCCTCGGCGTCGTGGTAGAAGATCGCCGTCCGGTATTGCGTGCCGCGGTCGGCGAACTGCCGGTCCTTGGCCGTCGGGTCAATGTTGCGCCAGAACACGTCCAGGAGCTTCTCGTAGGAGGTCTGGGCCGGGTCGTAGTAAACCTCGATGGCTTCCGCGTGCCCGGTGGTGCCGCTGGAAACCGTTTCGTAGTCGGGTTTGGCGGCCGCCTTGCCGCCGGTGTAGCCGACGACGGTTTTCTTCACGCCCGGCGCCCGGGCAAAGGCGTATTCCATGCACCAGAAACAACCC
>CAXTFX010000247.1:0-6941 GCA_964243185.1 uncultured Chthoniobacterales bacterium | reverse complement strand
GGGGTCGGGCGCGGCGGCGGTGGCGGCGTGGGGGTGGCCTTCGGACGCGGTGGCGGCGGCGGCGTGGGCGTCGGACGCGGCTGGACGGCGCGGGGGGTCGGGGCGGCGGGCGCCAAGCCGTTCTGGCGGAGAAAGTCGCGGTCCGCCTCGGTGGTCGGGGTCGGCGGCGGCGTGACCGCCGCGGGGGCGGCGGGTTTCAGGTCGAGAGCGCGGGCGGTGGCCTCGTCCAGGCTGCCGGAGACGGGCAAACCCTGGCGGATCTGGAAACGGCGCACGGCCTCGGTGGTGGCCGCGCCGGGTTGGCCGTCGGGCGCGCCGAAGTAGAAGCCGCGCACGGCGAGGGCGCTCTGCGCGGCGCGGGTGCGCTCGTCGGCGCGGGCGGCCGACGAGGGGAAAACGATGACGGCCAGAGCGGCAACGAAAAGCAGGGGACGGACGTTCATGGGGTGGAGGCGCACCGCTGGAATCGCGCGCTCACAGCAATTGGAACGGGTCCACGTCCACGCCGACGACGACGTCCTCGGGGAATTGCATCTTCGCCAGCACCCCGCGCGTCAGCCGGCTCAGTTTCAGCGCGGACTTCCCGCGCAGGAGGATCTGGAAGCGCCAGAAGCCTTTCAACCGTTCCAACGGGGCGGGAGAGGGCGCGCTCATCACCACGCCCGCCGGCACCGCCTCCTTCAACCGCCGGGCCAGGGTTTCGCACGAAAACCGGGCGCGGTCCTGGTGCGGGCCGCGCACCGTGATGAGCACGAGGTGGGCGAACGGAGGGAAACCGCACCGCTCCCGGAAGGCGCTCTCCTGCTCCCAGAAGCCCTCGAAATCGTGGTGCCGGGCGAACTGGATGCTCGGGGAGAACGGCGTGAAGCTCTGCACGTAAACCTCGCCCTCCATCTCCCCGCGCCCGGCGCGGCCGGCGACCTGGGTTAACAGTTGGAACGTCCGCTCGCCCGCGCGGAAGTCCGGCAGGTGCAGGGCGAGGTCGGCGTTGATGATGCCGACGAGGGTCACGTTGGGGAAGTGCAAGCCCTTCGCGATCATCTGCGTGCCGAGCAGGATGTCAATCTTGCCCGTGCGGAAGTCGTGGAGGGTCTCGCGGAAGGCGTCCTTGCGCGCCATCGTGTCCGCGTCCATGCGGCGGATGTTAGCCTGGGGGAACACTTTGGCGACGACCTCCTCGACCCGCTCGGTGCCCAGCCCGGCCTGGCGGATGGCGGGGTCCTGGCATTCCGGGCAGCGGTTGGGCATCGTCGCCTGGTGGCCGCACAGGTGGCAGACCAGCCGGCCGATGCCGCGGTGGACCGTTAACGAAACCGAGCAGGCGACGCACTGGTGGACGTGCCCGCAGACGGGGCAGACCAGGGAAGTCGCGTAGCCGCGGCGGTTGAGGAACAGGATGGTTTGCTCCTTCTTCTCCAGCCGGTCCGTGATGGCGGCGCGGAGCTTCTCGGAAAGAACCAGCGGGTGCGCGGAGGAGGTTTTCTGCTTCTGCGCCTCGATCCGCAGGTCCACCACGCGGATGCGCGGCATCCGGCGGTCGTCCACCCGTTGCAAGAGCTGGACCAACTGGTATTTGCCCGTGGTGGCGTGGTGGTAGCTCTCCAGGCTCGGCGTGGCGCTGCCGAGCAGGACGACGCAACCTTCGAGCTTGGCGCGCAGCACGGCCATGTCCCGGCCGTGGTAGCGGGGAGCCTCCTCCTGCTTGTAAGAATTTTCGTGCTCCTCGTCCACGACGATCAGCCCGAGGTTTTGCAGCGGCGCGAACACGGCCGAGCGCGCGCCGATGACGATGGGCGCCTCGCCGCGGTGGATGCGGTGCCACTCGTCGTGCCGCTCGCCGTCGGACAGGTGCGAGTGCAACACGGCCACGCCCCGGCCCGTGAACCGGCTCTTGAAACGCTCGACCGTCTGCGGCGTCAGCGAGATTTCCGGCACCATGACGATGGCTGTCTGCCCGCGCGCTAGCGCCAACGCGATGGCCTGGAGGTAGATCTCCGTCTTGCCCGACCCGGTGACGCCGTGGATGAGCAACGGTCGCCGCGCCGCCGCGGGCGCGTCCATCAGGGCCACGGTTGCGGCGAGGGCGACGGCCTGTTCCTCGGACATCACCTCGGGCTGGTCGGGCACGAACGTTTCCTTCTCGTAAGGGTCGCGGACAACGTTCTCCGCCGTCGTCTCGATGAACCCGGCGCGGACCATCGCCGTGACGGTCGCGTGCGAGGCGCCGCAGGTTTTGGACAAACTCGCCACGGGCAACGGCACGCCGCCCCCCGCCAGCAGGGCGTCAATGACCTCCGCCTGCCGGGGCGCCCGGCGTCGCAGCGCGTCCATCTCCTCGCCCTCCGGCGCACGCACCAGGCGGGCGAAGAGGCGTTTCTTGTCGCCGACCTCCCCCTCGCGGATCACCTGCGGCAGGACGGAGCGCATGGCCGTCTCCGTCGGGCAGGCGTAGTAGTCGGCCATCCAGCGGGCCATCTCAATCAAGGTCGGGTTGATGATCGGGCTGCCGTCGCCGACGACGCTGCCCAGGGAGCGCAGCTTGTCCGGCGGCACGTCGCTGGCGGCCGGCAGGTCCACGACCGTGCCCATCGCGGCGGCCCGCTCCCGGAAGGGCAGGCGCACGCGGGAGCCGACCTGCACGACGCCGGCCAGCAGCGGCGGGATGAGGTAATCAAACTCCCGGTCCGCCGAACGGTCCACGATGACGCGGGCGACCGGGTGGGTGATGGCGACGGGGGACATCAAGAATGATACTGGATACCGGATGCAGGATGCAGGATGGCGGAGAGTCGTCGACGGCGCCCGCCTCGATTATCCCGCATCTAGCATCCGGCATCCAGCATCTAACATCGCCGTCCTCCCCGCCGTGTTCCGCCTCCTACGCCGTCTCCTGCTCCTGGTCCTGCTCGTCGCCGTGGGCGTGGGCGTCTGGGTTTTCCTCCGTTTCCCGGACCCGGAATACACCGCGAGCGAACTGGTTTTCCGCCAACGTTTCCACCGCTACGACGCCCTCATCACCGACGCGGCCCGGCGGCACGGCGTGGACCCGGCGCTGGTCAAGGCCGTCGTCTGGCGGGAATCCCGGTTCCGGCCGGACAAGGAGGGCGGGGCGGGGGAGCGCGGGCTGATGCAGATCGGTGCCACCGCCGCCGCGGAGTGGGCGAAGAGCGAGCGGGTGGAGGGGTTTACCCCGGAACGGCTGTTCGAGCCGCGGGTCAACGTCGAGTGCGGCGCGTGGCTGCTCGGCCGTGGCCTGCGGTTTTACGGCGGGCGCGGGGTGGACGACCCGGTGCCCTTCACCCTGGCCGAATACAACGCCGGCCGCTCGCGCGTGGCCCGCTGGGTGGCCGGGGCTGCCGACCGCGACCGCGACCCGCGCACGCCCGGCAACCAGCTCTCGGGCGATGACCTCCAGGCCGCCATCGGCTTCCCCGGCACGAAGCAGTATGTGGAGGACGTTCGCGCCCGGATGCGCTTTTACCAGAAACGCGGCCGGCTCTGACCGGGCGCACGGGAGTTGCTCCGCTCCCCCCAGGGGCGGACGAATTTCTGCCGTCCGCCCTCCCCCCTTCACGCGATGCGCTGCCCCCTCCGGTTTACGTTCCTGCTCGGCCTGCTCGCCCTCGTCCCGCCGGCCCGGGCCGTCATCGTGTTCGACGCCAGCGACGCCGCCGAGGCCGCCCACACCGCCCGGCCCGACCTGCCCGCGGGCGGGGGGTGGGACTACGAGGGGCCGTTCAACGCCTTCCTGGGCACGCCCATCGGCCCGCGCCATTTCCTCACCGCGGCCCACGTCCGCGGCGGCCCGGGGCAGGAACTCGTCTTCGCCGGGCAGACCTTTCACACCGTCCGGGGCTACGCTGACCCCGCCGGCAGCGACCTGTTCGTGTGGGAGGTGGACGGGACCTTCCCGCGCTTCGCCCCGTTGTTCGACCGTCCCGGGGCGGAGGTCGGCCGCGGGCTCTACGTCTTCGGCCGCGGGGCCAGGCGCGGCGGCCCGGTCCACGTCCCGGCGGGCGACCCCGCTCCCGGCACCCTCGCGGGCTGGGCCTGGGGGAACGACGCCTACGTCCAGCGCTGGGGCCGCAACGTCGTGGACCGCATCGAGGAGGGCTACCTCGTGGCGAACTTCGACGCCCCCGGCACGGCCGATGCCGTCGGGGCCGACGAGGCGGCCCTTTCCACCAACGACAGCGGCGGCGGCGTGTTCCTCCAGGACGGCGGGGTCTGGAAGCTGGCCGGCATCAACTACGGCGTGTCCGGCCCCTACAGCTACGCGGCCAGCGGGGCGGGGGCTTTTTCTGCCTCCCTCTTCCAGCCGGCGGGACTCTATGAAAACGGCGGGAGCGACGGCTACGTGCCCGCCACGGGCCCCAGCCTGTTCGCCGCCACGGCCGTCGCTTCCCGGCTGGGGTTCATCCGCGTCGCCACCGGCCAGACCTCGCTGGCCCGGGTCGGCGACGACGTGCTCTACGGCTTCCCCAGCGAGGAGGGGAGGAGCTACCGGGTCGAGTTTTGCAACGACCTCCTCGGGGGTTCCTGGCAGGCGTTGCCGGGCGGCGACGCGGCGGGCAACGGCGGGATCGTGCTCGTCACCGACCCCGGCGCCGCGGGCCAGCTCCGGCGGTTTTATCGGGCGGTCGCCCTGCCCTGAACGAACGGAAGTTTTCGGCGGCCCTCCGACTCCAGGGAGCGCACGGAGCCGGAGGGCCGCGTTATTTTTGGTTCACCTACCTAGCCCAACTCCGCCAGCATCTTCGCCAGGTCCGGGTCCATCCCGCCCTCTTCGGCCGGCGCGGGTGGGGCGGCGGATTCCTCCCCGAGCGAGGTTAACAGGGCGTCCAGGTCGCCGTCGCCGCCCGCGCTCGCTTCGGCCGGCGCCTCCGCCGTCGTCTCGTCGGCGGGCGTCTCCGCCGCCGGGTCGTCGGTCGGCGTTTCCTCCGGGGTTTCCGCCTCGGCCTCGGCGGGCTCCGGCGCGGGGGCGGCCGGGGCGGGCGGCGGGACGAACCCGGGCGGCGGGGGCCACCAGCCCTTTAACGGGGTGCCCGCCACGGAGCGGAAGCCGGTCAGGCGGACCTCCGGCGCGCCGCGGATCGCCAGCACGGGCAGGAAGCCCCGCGCGGCCACGGCCGTCATCGTCCGCTCCGTGATCAGGCGCTCCGTGCAGGGCAGCGCGGTCGCGTCGCCAGCGGCGTCCTTGAAGAAATAATACGGCATCTCGTTCAGGCCCAGGGTCCCGCTCGGGTTCATCTTGGTCCCGCCCCTGGTGAAAGCCGTGCCCAGCAGCACGCCCGCCAGCGTGGCGGAGTTGCCCCAGAGCATCCCGCGCAGGCCCGCCCCCGGGGTGAATTCCTCGAACTCGAAGCAGTCCACCGGCTCCGTCCGCGGGCCGTAGGGCAGGCGCAGGAGGAAACCCGGCACCGTCAACGCCAGGCGCTCCGCCTCCGGCAGCGCCCGCAGCGCCGCCCAGGCCTCCTCGATGAGCGGGTGCTCGCGCCGCTTCGGCTCCAGGACCGTCGGGGCCACGGCCGCAATGAACGGTGCGCCCGCCGCGGCGGCGATCTTCGCCAACCGCCCGAGCAGTTCGGCGTGCGGCGGCGTCTCGTCGAAGACGTATTGCCCCAGGACGGCCGAGAACGGCCCCTGGTGGGCGTCCTGCGCGGGGGCTTCCACCAGCATCCGGTAAAGGCCCGTGTCCTCCAGCGTGTCCCCGGAGGCCAGGTCCGCCGCCAACTCCTCGGCCGTCACGTCGTAGAGGACGACCTGGAGCTTCTCGTCCAGCTCCAGCCGGCGCACGAGCAGGTCCACGGAGCGCCACAGGGCCTCGGTCGCCTGGAAGTCCGGGTGGTGGAGCACCTCGCGCATCGTCGCCGAGAGCGAGGCCGTCACCGCCGCGACGGCCGCGTCCTGGCGCGGGTCCTTGGCGGGGACGACGTGCGGCGCCACCGCGCGGCGCAGGAGCTCCGCCACGGGGCTTACCATCGCGGTCGGGGTCCGGTCGGCGACGGAGCCGTCCAGCAGCGCGGCGAAGTCGCTCAACTTTCCGTCCACCGGCACGGCCGTTCCCCGCGAGGTCCGCGGCGTCGGCTCGGGCGCCGCGGGCGGCTCCAGGCGGGGCCAACCCTGCATTTCCTTCGCCGCCTTGGCGAAGGTGGAAGCGTTCTTCAGCCGGCCGAGCAGGCCCGACAACTCGCTGAAGACCGGGAGGTTCTCGTAAAGCTGGTCGGGGTGCAGGTCGTCCATCGCCGCCACCGTGATCTCCCCGCCGGCCCGCGGCAGGTTCAGGCGGACGTCCAGCCGCGCCATCACCTCGTCCAGGTTGTCGCAGTCCACCCGGTGGCCCCGGCGCGCACCCAGTTCGGTGCCCGTTTCCCCCTCGCCCCGGTGGGCGCGGGCCGAGAAGTCCCCCAGGACGGCCAGGCGGAAGGTGCGGGTCTTGACCGGCGCGGGGGCGGAGCGCGCCACCGTGAGGTCGCCAAAGTTGACTTGGTAGGACATTGGGGAACGAGGGTTTACTCCCCTTCTAACCGGACCTTGCGCGAAGCCGCCACCAAGAAATGCACGTGCGTTCAAAAAAATATTGACCATTCGCCCCCGGATTGATAAGACCGCTACCCGTCGTCGCCTCGCGCCGTCTCGACCCGTCGTAAAGCTATGCCCCCGAACAGCGCCCCCCGCCGCCGCGTCAAGTTCAAGCAGCGCATCCCCCGCTCCACCCGCGGCAGCGGCCGGCGCACCCAGCGCGTGCTCGTGTCCGCCCTGCTCGCCGTCGGCCTCGGCGCGCCCGCGACCCTGCTCCTGCGGGCGGCCATCACGGAAGGGCTGGCCGACCCCGCCCGCCTCGCCCGCCGCTCCCAGCGGAACGCCCCGGCCAACGAACCCCTCCTGCGCCTGCCCAACGCGCCCGCCGCCCCCGCGCCGGCCGCCCCCGTCGCCGCCCC
>CAXTFX010000246.1:0-6948 GCA_964243185.1 uncultured Chthoniobacterales bacterium | reverse complement strand
CCGGGGCGCCGCGCCAGATGTTGCCGCCGCCGACGACGACGGCGACCTGCACGCCGTGGCCGTGGATCTCTTTGATCTCCGCGGCCACGCTGGCGACGATCTCGGGCGTGATGTTGTCGTGGCTGCCCGGCGCGCGCAGGGCCTCGCCGGAGATCTTCAAGAGCAGCCGCGTGAACTTCGGCTCCCGGCCACCGAACCTCGCCGGCCGGTCGTGGCCGTCGGCGGAGATAACGGTTTCGACGCGGGGCGACAGGGGGAGCGTGGCGGCAAGGGTGGACATGAGGAAGGCGGGCCGCACTAAAGCCGGGAGCGGGGGCGGGTTCAAGGGCGCGTCAGCCGAGAACCGTTCCCGGCGTGACGGGATGGCCGCGCAGAAAATCGCCCGCGGGTAGCCGGCGTTTACCTTCCAATTGGACCTCCGATAAGAGCAGCGCACCGCCGGGAGCCACTCTGCTCCCCCCGCAGGCGATGAGTAAACCCCGCTCGTCGGCCCGCAGAACCGTCCCGGCCGGGGCCACCTCGCCTTCTACGAGAACCGTGCCGCGGAAGGGTTTCAGTTGCCGCGGACCCGTGGCGGTCGGCAGGGTGGTCCACGCGCCGGGCCAGGGGTCCATCGCGCGGAGGTGGCGTGCGAGGGAGGGAGCGTCCCGCGCCCAGTCAATCCGGCCGCTGGCCCGGTCGAGCTTGGGCGCGTAAGTCGCCCGGGTCGGGTCTTGCGGCGTGCGCGGGGCGCGGCCGGCCGCCAGGAGGTCAAGGGCTTCCCGCAGCAACCCCGGGGCAGCCTCGGCCAACCGGTCGTGCAGGGCACCGGTGCTTTCGTCCGGGCGGATGGGCACGGGCGGGCCGGGCAGGAGGAGATCGCCGGTGTCTAACCCTTCGTCCATCCACATGATCGTCAGCCCCGTTTCCCGGTCTCCGGCGGCAATGGCGGCGTGGATCGGCGCGGCGCCCCGCCAGCGCGGCAGGAGCGAGGCGTGGACGTTCAAACAGCCCACCCGCGGCAGGTCCAGCACGGTCCGGGGCAAGATTTGGCCGTAGGCGAAGACGACGAAAACGTCCGCCCCGAACGCCCGCAGGGCCTCCACGGCGGCCGGTTCGCGCCGCAGCCGTTCGGGCTGGAGGACGGGCCGGCCGTAGGCCCGCGCGAGGGTTTTCACCGCGGGCGGCCGGAGCGTTTCCTGGTGCCGGCCGAAGGGGCGGTCCGGCTGGGTGACGACGGCGAGGACCTCGTGCCGCGGGTCGGCCAGGAGGGCGGTGAGGGTCGGCAGACCGATGTCGCCGCTGCCGAGATAGATGAGGCGCATGTCGGGCGGGGCCGTTCCCCCTTACGACACCAGCAGCGACCCGCCCGCTTTCTCCGCCGCCGTAACCTCGCGCTGGCCGACGCTGCCGGCGCAGGCCGTGCAGAGGTAATCGTAAATCTCCTTGCCCGGCAGGACGAGCAGGAGGCGTTCGCGCACGGGCTTGGCCTCCCGGCACTTCGGGCAATACAGGCTGGAGGCGCGAAGGCTGCCGAATTGGCCGGGGGGGTTGCCACGGCGGCGGCGGCTGGCGGCGGGGGTAGACGAGGGAGTGGCTTCTGGCGACATGGGTGGTGGTGGCGGCAAAGTGGGCGCCGAATCTAACCGCCCGGCGCGCGGGGGCAACCGCGGCCGGCGGCGTCTCAGCGCGTCGTGACCACCGGCTCCCGCCCGGACGCGGCAGCGAACGGGAGCGCCACGGGGGCGACCGCCGGGGTGGCCAGGATGCCGCCGAGGATCTCCCAGAGCACACGTGCCGGGGTCTGGGTGGCGTTGATCTCCTGCACCACGTCCGGGCCGTAGTAGTCGAGCACGGGCTTGGTCTCCGCCTCGTAAGTCTCCAGCCGGTGGCGGATCACGGACTCGTTGGCATCGTCCAGGCGGTTGTCGCGCAGGGCGCGCTTCTTGAGCCGGGCGATGAGCTGGGCGCGGTCCGGGCAGGACAGGTGGAACACCTTTTCGACCTGGATGTGCGCCTCCAAGAGCCGCGCCTGGTTGACGTTGCGCGGGATGCCGTCGAGCACCAGGCGGTCCAGGTCGGGCTTGAAGCGAAAGGCGTCCACGTTCTTCTGGATGGATTCCTGCCAGAGTTCGATGGAAATCTCGTCGGGCACCAGCTCGCCGCGGGAGGAGTAAAGGAGGAACGCCTGACCCAACCTAGTGCGGGTGTCGATCTGTCGAAACACGTCGCCGCAGGCACAATGGAAAAAGCGCGGCACGCTGCCCAGCGCCTTGCCCTGGGTGCCCTTGCCGCTGCCAGGCGCCCCGAAGAGGAGCACGGTGCGGAAACGATCCGGGGCGGCGGCGGGCGGGGTGGGGGTGAGGGGGGTCAATCGGGGGGACGGCATGGCGGAGTCTAAAATGACGAAAGGCAAATGACGAATGACGAAGCCTGAAGCGGACCTCCGCGTTGGGGTGTCTTCGCGAATTTTTCGTCATTCGTCGTTCGTCATTTCCGCCGCCGCCCGGCGCACCGTCTTCACGTCCAAGGCTGCCATCTCGCCCCCCGGCGCGCGCAAGACGCGGACGCCGGGATGCGGCGGTGCCCACACGTCGGGGTCCGTCGGGCCGAAGAGCAACAGACACGGGCAGCCCGTCGCCGCGGCGAGGTGGGAAATCCCGCTGTCGTGACCGAGGAAAAGCTCCGCCCGCGCGGCGGTGGCGCCAACCATCGGCAGGGGCATGTCATGGAGGCCCCCGACGCGGCCAGCCGGCAGTTCGCGCGTCAGAAAATCCATCGCGCGCCCGTCCGCCTCGCCGCCGACCAGGAGCACGCGGCGGCTGTCGGCGGCGGCGAGCAGGGCGTTCATCACCTCGGCCCAACGCTCGACGGGCCAGTTCTTGCGCGGCGAGCCGCTGCCGGGGTGCAGCACCAGCGGGCCGTTCTTTCCCGGGACCCCGCCCGCGTAAAAATCCGCTTCCAACCCCGTGAGGTCCGCCGCTTCCCGCCCGCGGTCGAAGCCCAGGCGGACGGCTGGGTCCCCCAGGAACAGGGCCAGCGACTCCAGCCCGCGGGCAAGCTGGCGCGCGGCGTGGGCGCCCCCGGGGTCCACCTTGGCGATGCCCTCCACCAGCCGCTTGACCCCGGCCCGGCGCAGGTTGGCGGCGAAGAACCCGTCCGGGTCGAACAGGTGCGAGACGACGAGGTTGAACCCCGCGAAATACGCCGACCACTCCGCGTCCAGCGTCGGCGTCTGGCGCGGGTCGCCGAAGAACCGCGCCAGGGTGCCGGATTCCAACGGCCGCACCGCGTCCGCCAGCCCGGCGGCCACGGCGATCTCGGCGATGTGCGGGTAGCCGAGGATTTCCAGCCGGGCGTCCGGGAAGCTCTCCCGCAGCAGGGCGATGGCGGGAACCGTCAGCAGGAAATCCCCGATGGCCCCGCCGCGGATGACGAGGACGCGAGGAGGGACGGCTTCATCCATCGGCGCGTTCTTCGGCAGGGAGGCTTTGCGGGGGGACGCACGTCACCGCGATGGCGATTCGCCGCAAGATCGCGGGTTGTCGGCGGGGAGTCAGAGCGCACTCCCAAACGCGGAGAACCTTCCAGCCGAGCTCGCGGAGTTGCGCCCGTTTCCTGCGGTCGCGGCGCCGGTTGTCGGCAATCTTTTCCAACCACCAGGCAGTGTTCGTTTTGGGAGGTGAGAAGTGCCGCGGACAACCGTGCCAGTAGCAGCCATCCACGACAACGCACACTCGCGACGTACGAAAAACGCCATCCGCCTTGCACCTCAGCCCTGGCTCCGGCGCGACGTCCGTTTGGAAGCTCAACGGCATCTGCCCGAGGGCGAGTTGGAGGGTGAGTTCCGGCTTGGTGCCCCGCGGGCCGTTCGCCTGCATCACGCGGCGCACCGCTTCCGATGACGCCCTTGGCGCTCGCGCACGGATGGACTTCATACGCCGGGAATGATCTCGTCAGCGTCCGCGGGCATTTCATCTTCGTCGCCTTCGACCACTCCCGCCGCGCGTTCGACGCGCAGGACCTCGTCGCCAATGATGAGTTCGATCCTCCCCGGTCGGGACGTTGCCCTCAGGTCGAGCAACTCCCCGTCTGCTTCGCGGAGCATAGCTTGGAGCGGGCTCCGCACGTATCGTTCTAAGAATAACGACATCGTCTTTCCGGCGGAACCTTCCAGGTGGGTCCAGGCATCGTCGCCGAGGTAGGCTTCTCCCCCCTCCCGACGGAAGGCGGCGGAGAGCGCGTCGAGCTTCCCGTTGCGCGTGCCGTCCAGACACACCAGCACCGGGACGAACCCGCTGTGACGGCAATCAGAGGGAAAGTCCAGTTCCTCCTGCCAACGACCCTGACCGGACGCCGCGGTGGTGACACGAATTTTGAATTCGTAGGCGCACCGGTCACGGATGCAGTCCACCTGGCGGCCCTTGTTGGCGTCGCGGCGGCGCTTGACCGGGCTTTTCTTAGCCGGTGCCGGCGTCCCACCAATGGCGTATGCGATAACCGGTTCGAACAAATACCCCGTCTCCTGACCCGCGCGACCGTCAATGTCATAGAACCACTTGCGCCAGAACAGGAGCGAGGTCAGCGCCCGGGAACCCAGCCGGCCATATTGCAACAAGGCCCGCGGGCCGATCTGATCGAGGGTAGGCATGGCCTGGGTGCCCAGAATACGCTCGTATTTGGCCCGCGCCTTGTGCAGCGCAGCCAAGCAGGCGAAATAGGTATCCGCGTCTGGCTCGGCGCTCACCAGCCGCTCGAAGAGCGGACGGCCCTCCAGGGAGACGAGCGCCAGTTCGTCCGCGCGCACGGCGGAGTAGAAATCCGGCGGCGGCCCCCGGAACTCCGGGAATGACGCCTCCAGGCCCAGATCGAATGCGATCCTGCCCAGCAGATAGTTGCACGCCGCGTCGTCGAGCGCACCCGCCTGCCCACCGCTCCCGAGGGGGCGTGCCCTTTGCCAGATGGCGGCCTGGGTTTGCGTCAACGCCATGCGAGGTCGAAATCCGGTTGCTGCTGGCACGGGCCGGGATAGCGGGACGTGACCTGGTGAACGACTCTCCCCAGCGCGGGACTCATTCCGGTGGCGGCAGTCGGCACGAAGCTCAGGAGGGCACCGCTCCCCCCGCCGGGCACGGCGCGAGCCAGTTCCCATTTCAAATGCCGGGCGATGACGGCGGCGAAAAGGGGCGGGACGGCGTTGCCGATGAGCTGGATTTTTTCGCCTTCGCTGCCGAGAAAACGGAACTCGCGGGGAAAGGTCTGGAGCATCGCGCACTCCCGGATCGTCAGCGGCCGATCCTCGGTCGGGTGCAGGAACTCCCCGAGCGCACCGCCGGTAATCGCCTTGGAGGGTTCGTCCAGCTTTAGCCGGCGAATACCGCAGGGTGCCCCCCCCCTCCGCTCGGTGGCGGTCCCATCCATCACCCGCCGGAAGGCTCGGCGGCGGTAGCTCTCGTGCCAGAGTTCCTCCGGCAGGTCGCGCATCCTCTGTCCAGGCGACAACAGTTGCGCGCGCCGCAGATCGTCCCCGGTGAGCGGCTTGAACCAATGGTCGGGCAAGGACGGGGCGCCGCCCGCGGAGGCCGGGGGTAGATGGCCCAGGGTGTCCGCGAGGGTGGGCGTTCGCGTCAACGCCCGCCCGTTCGCCCGTTGCACGCCGGGCGCCCCAAACGCGGCGTGACTCACGGTCAGGAAGGCCGGGTCCCAGCCCAGGCCACCGATGGCCACCACCCGTTTTCGGTGCTGGGGCACCCCAAAATTAGCTGCGCTCACCTTCCGCAAGTGGACTTGATAACCGGCCGCGATGAGCGGATCGAGCAAATCGAAGACGAAAGCGCCGTCGCCGCTGGTGAGGAATCCTTCCACGTTTTCAAACACAAACGCGAGAGGCCGCTTCCGGGCGATCAGGCGGGCGAATTGGCCTACCAGGCTGTTGCGGCAGTCATCCGCGCGCCGGCCGCCGGCCGAGGAGAAACCCTGACAAGGAGGGCCGCCGACGAAAACATCCGCGTTGGGCACCTCCAGTTCGGCCGTCACGGTGACGTGATGAATGTGCTCCCCGAGGTTCGCGCGATACGTCGCCACCGCGGGCCCCCAATTTTCGTAAGCCGCCACCAGGTTAAACCCCTCTTCCTTGAATCCAAGCGACAAGCCGCCCGCGCCCGCGAACAAATCCACGACGCTTGGCCCCTGGTGAGATTGAATCAGTGATGCCGTCCGGGAGAATTCATCGGCCACGGCTGCGACTCTACTCGGGTCGCTCATTGCTTCAACGCGCGGGGCCGAGAGAGGGCAGCAGTTTCCGGCGCCCCGCGGCGGGCTGCGCTCGACGCGGCTGGCGGCGTGCCAGGCGCGGAGTTTGCCGGGAGTGTTTTCCGGCCCGGGACCCCGGCGGGGAGGATCACGGGGGGTTGACCCGGACGACGGCCGTATGATAGGTCCTTAAAGGCAACGAGGATAGAATCTCCCAGAACGGGGGGCAACGGAAGGAGGGCCGGCGCCGATGGTGGCGCGGCTCAGTGAACGGCGCCGTTGCCGGCCTGGAGCTTGGGGTTCTGGCCGGGTGGGTAACCGTCCTCGTCCAGGTCGAGTTCATCCACGAGGACGGTCTGGACGCGGCCGTCCTTGAGGACGGCGACGGTTTCGCCCAGCAGCCGGTGGCGCTTGAGGGCGGCGGCGACGCCGGCGCGAACGCCTTCTTCGATGACCTCAAGCCGCGGGTGGGTTTTAATGGTCTTCATGGTTTGCCTCCAACTTGAACCTTTCCCATCGCTCCGCATCTACGATTTCCACCTCGCCGTCGGTTGGACGCTTGGCCAGGACTACCAGTCGGTCGCCGGAGTTGTCGCAGACCGTCCAATAATCCATCAGCGGCAGGTAGAGGTCGAGTAGGTTGCGCCGGGCACGGTAGTAACGCCGCCGCACGTCATCCTCCGGGACGCGGTGGCCGCCGGAGCGCACGCGGTTTTC
>CAXTFX010000245.1:0-6994 GCA_964243185.1 uncultured Chthoniobacterales bacterium | reverse complement strand
CGGCGAGACGGTCAACCTCCCCGGCGAGACGCCCAACGCGCCGACCCGCCCGGTCGTCGTGCAGGAGATCAGGGCCTACGCGCCTTGATTCCTCTACTTGGCGCTCGTCCGAGCAACCCCGTTGGACTCTGCGTCCGAGGAGGATGAGGGAGAAACGCAACGCCAGGAGAGCGCCTGGAGCCACCCGGCCCGGATGGACAACAATCGTCTCGATGGCACCGGCGGCGTGCTCTTGACGATCCCTGACGTGGGGCCTTCTCGTGAGGCGTCGCCAAACTCGGCCAGCAGCGGCCAAACCGAAATGGCCAAATGGCGGATGGGGGGGGATTCGAACCCCCGGTTCCTTTTGGAAGCTACACAATTCTAGCTCTTAGAGGGAGAAACTATCAACCTGAACGTCATTGACGTTGCTGGATGTTGAGAGCAGAGTTGAGAGTTCCCCCTGCCCCGACATGGCATCTTTACGCCAATTTCCCGCTTCCCGCTACTGGTTCGCCTGCTTCACCATGCCGGATGGCAAGCGTGTCCAGCGCACGACGAAGGAAACCGACCGCAGAAAGGCCCAACGGCTGGCTGACCAGTTCGAGGAAGCCACACGGGCAAAACTGACAGCCCGCGCCGCGCAGCGGGTGATCACCGAAATCTATGCCCGCGCCACCGGGGAAAAGCTACCATCATCCACAATCCGGGCCTATTTCGAGTCCTGGCTGGCGCGCAAGAAACCTGAAACAGCCGAAGCCACCTCGGTCTCTTATGGGGACAAAGCTCAACGCTTCCTCTCCTTTTTGGGCGACCGCGCAGACCAGGAGATCACACGTCTCAGCACCCCCGATATTATTGCCTTTCGTGCGGCCGAGGCTGAGAGGGTGAGCGCGGGTTCCGTCAACGACGCCTTGAAAGTTCTTCGGATGATCTTCACACAGGCCCAGCGAGACGGGGTGCTCGTGGACAATCCAGCGGAAGGAGTAAAGCGGATTAAGAAACAGACTCATAGCCAAAGGCGGCCTTTTACCCTACCAGAACTTGAACGCCTGTTGAGTTTTGCGGACCAGGAGTGGCGCTCTTTAGTGCTGTTCGGATTCTACACGGGCGCACGCCTTGGCGACATTGCTAATTTGATTCGGTCCGAGGTGGACCTCAAAGAGGATGAAATTCGTTGGATCGCAACCAAACGTGGACGCCGCATGATTCTCCCGATTCCGACACCATTGCGTCGGCATATCGAAACCCTTTCATTCAGCAGCGATCCAAACCAGCGTCTCCATCCCAAGGCCGCAGATATTATGGCCAAGCAAAAAGGACGTGTGGGCACCTTGTCTGGACAATTCTATAGATTGATGGCGAAAGCCGGGTTGGTGCCGGCGAAAAGCCATAAAAGGAACACAGCAAAAGCGGCAACGGGCGGTGGACGTGGTCGCGGAGTCGCTCGCAACCAGTCGGAAATTTGCTTCCACTGTCTGCGGCACACGGCGACGAGCCTAATGAAAAATGCTGGGGTCTCATCTGCCATCGTGCAAGAATACATGGGTCATGAATCAGAAGCCGTCAACCGAGTTTACACACACATTGAAATTGCCAGTATGCGTCGGGCCGCCGAAACGTTACCTACTCTAACTTGAAAGTTGAATGAAACAATCAAGTGTTCGACGTAAGCGTCCCAAATCCGTCAACTTAATCGCTGATGCGGAATGGAATTTTTGCTCCCAATCTAAAGATTGGGACTATGATGAACAAACCGCGTGTATGTATTATGAATATGCCCGCGAGTCAATGATATTGCGTGCCTTATCCGAGATGTTTCGCCCAGCCTGGGAACAGCATTTACGTCGGCATACAATTACCGACAGCTCTTTGAATCAGCTTTTGCTTGTCGCACAGCAGGAAGGATTGTTCAGTGAATTTACCTTCCCCAAGCACGGCAATTTCGATCAAGATGAACTTAAGGTTGAGCTTCAACGCGCCGTTAAACGCTCTATACATCACAGTTTCGCCTCACCGTTGGTGATGCTGAGTCATTTAGATTTTGCATGGTGTGTGCTTTGGCCTGAACGGTTTCCACATACTCCTTGGACAGAGATACCGGCAGGCGAGCGACGTGCCCGCCTCCAATTCTTTGAAGCCCCACACCCCACGTTGGAGGAAATAGAATTTGAGGAATTTCAGGAATTATTGACCAAAGATGCGAAACCTAATGCAAGTAAATCAGAGTTAGCGGAGGTGGCTTGGGAAACTCTGACTACCTCCGAGGGATTCATCGAGCAGGATGGGAAGGGTTGGAGGGAGGTTGTTCATCTTCGAATCAATACTACTCAAGATCGAAAGATCATAATCGAGGCTTTCGCAAATTGGCTTCGTCCCAACCGACTAGATCAATACCGACGACGGAAGCCGTCACAAAAGCGCATTGAGTTTGTCGCGATGCGCCAGCTTGCCAGTATGCGTATTCTTCATTCGGCGTCTTGGGGGGAGGCCAAATTAGATGCTCGCTTTTGCGATCTTTTACAGTCGGAGCAGGGAAAATCGACACGAACGAGGCACAAAGTGAAAAGGAGGATGGCTGAACTTTTCAGGGCTGAACTTTTAGGCGCAGAGACTCCATTGAATTTCATGACCTGGAATGAACAACGAAAATTACTTGCTTCCTGATTCAACCCAACATTAGTTTATGAACTGAGCTTTTTTCTCACTCCATTCATTTCCGCGCGAGACGGCCGGTCAGAAAATGGGAGCGTCATGCTAAAGACGTTCTTGGATATCCCCATCCGAATCCCGCCCCGGACCGACAGCAATCAACCCGGGGTGCGTCCCGAATACTATCGTCTGCCGAAACCTGGCACCGGCGATCCCTTTTTTGGGCTGTCTCGCTCGCACTACTACGAGTTGGAGAAAACTGGCAAGTTGCGTCTCGTGCGCCTGCGCCGGCCGGGTGCGCAACGCGGCGTCACCTTGGTGCCATTCGCGAAGGTTGCAGCTTTGGTGGAAGCAGCGGCTGGCGATGCCCAGCCTGTGCAAGGGGTGATCTCGACGTGATGACAATCCCGCTACTCTCTCCCGGAACGCTTTTAGAGGATGAGATCGAGTCGGAAGTAAACCTCAGTTCACTTTTGCTACTCACCCGATAACTGCTTGCTTGCGTGGCGCCCCGCCGTGCGGACGAAGTTTAGACCACCACCCAAGGACTTACTCTTTACAGGCATTATCTAGGCATCGGAAGGGCAGTCAAGCTGAGGTTAGGTTAACAGGCTTACCTCTGGTAACACCACGTTGAGATTCGCCGCGCCATCACGCGACGCAGCCGGGGCGGCCCGTTCGATCCGCAGGAGCGCCAGCAGCGCTTCATCACTTCAGATGGGTCCAGGCGCGACGCCCAGCCCGTCCATCAACAGCCGCCACACGTCCTCAAACGCCGCGTCAATGGCCGGGTCGGCCCACTCGGCGGCGTGGGCGGGGTGGTGGAAGCGGGAGGTGGCCAGGAGCAGCGCCCGGGCCGCGGCCACGGGCTCCACGGGGCGGAAGGTGCCCTCCGCCACGCCGGCGCGGACGATCCCCGCGGCCAGTCCGACCACCTGGTCGAGGTAGGCGGCGACGACGGACCGGGCCCCCTCCGCCAGCGTGCGGAAGGCGGCAAACAGCTCCGGGTCCTCGGCGGCTCGGCGGCGCTTGACGGCGATCAGGGCGTCGAGGAGTTGCCGCAGCCGCTCCGGGGCCGGTTCCGGCCGGGCGACGATGGCCCGCAGCGGGGCCAGGGTCGCCTCCGTCCAGCGGCCGACGACCAAGTCGCGCAACGCGGCCTTGCTGGCCACGTGCCGGTAAACGGCCGCGTGACTCACGCCCAGCACCCGGGCCACGTCGGAGACGGTCGCCTTGGCCGGGCCGAAGCGGCGAATGACCCCCTCGGCCGCGGCCAAGATGCGTTCAAGCGTGAGTGGGGCGTCGGCGGGAGGCATATCGGCCATCCACTTTACACGACGACTCACGGGGCCAGCGTGCTCCGCCTTGGCAGGAGGTCAGGGGCGCCGCCCGTCCCCGACTTCCCACATGATTCCGCGAACGATCTTGGTCCCGGTTCTTGCGTTCCTGCTCGTCTTCCCCGTAACAGCCGGTCAGGCTGGGAAATAATCCTGCCGATCGAGGTCCACAATGAGTTCGGGCTGCACGGAATACCAACCAAATCGTTCCCGCGTCTGCGTGCTCGAAGTGGGGTTATCGACGGCCGTGAAGTGAGCGAACCAGCCAAAGTGATCCGCGGCCTCCGCGGGGGTCTTGCTCACCACCGGAAGGTTCAGGCGTTTGCCGATCACCCCGGCAATCTCCCGGAACGCGACGCCTTCTTCGGCCACCCCGTGCAGCCTGGTCCCCGCCGCCGGAGCCTGCTCCAGGGCGAGCCGAAACAGGCGGGCCGCATCGAGCCGGTGCACCGCGGGCCAGCGGTTGAGGCCGTCGCCGACATACGCCGCCACGCCTTTGTCCCGGGCCACACCGATGAGCATAGGAATGAAGCCGTGGTCGCCATCGCCGTGAACCGTGGGGGGGAGCCGCAATACGGAGACACGCACACCCAGCGCCGCCACCGCGTCCGCTGCCTCCTCCGAGGCCACGCGGGGGATGGAGCCTGCCACAGGCGCATGGTCCTCGGTCGCGAGGACGCCGGGGGCGAGGAGCGCGGTCCCGGAGGTGACGACCAAGGGGCGCTCAGTGCCGGCGAGCGTGGCGCCCATCGCCCCGACGGCGCGCCGGTCCGTCTCGCAGTTCTCCTGATACTTGGAAAAGTCGTGGATGAAAGCGCAGTGGATCACGCCATCTGACCTGGCGGCCCCGGCCCGCAGGCTGTCCAGATTCTCCAGGCTGCCGCGGTGCACCTCGGCACCCGCGGCGGCCAGCGAACTAGCGGCCCCGTCCGAGCGGGCGAGGCCGAGCACCTGATGGCCCGCTTGGAGGAGTTCTTGCACGACGGCCGAGCCGATGAAACCGGAGGCTCCGGTGACGAAGACGTTCATAGCGAATGGGGCAGTTGGATTTAGAATTGCTGCGGTGGTCAGTGCTTCACGGACCCCGCCCCGGCGGCGGCGATGCTGTCCAACTCCGCCAGGATTTCCGGCGAGAGGGTCAACTCCGCCGCGGCCAGGTTCTCCCGGAGGTGCGCGACCGACGAGGTGCCCGGGATCAACAGCAGGTTGGGCGAACGGTGCAGCAGCCACGCCAGCGCCACCTGCATCGGCGTGGCCCCGAGCCGGCCCGCGACGGCCGACAGGGTGTCGGACTGCAACGGCGTGAACCCGCCGAGCGGGAAGAAGGGCACGTAGGCGATGCCCTGCCGGGCCAGGTCGTCGAGGAGAGCGTCATCTTCCCGGTGGGCCAGGTTGTATTGGTTCTGCACGCAGACCACCTCGGTGATCGCCTGCGCCTCGGCCACCTGGGCGGCCGTGACGTTACTCAGGCCGACGTGGCGGATCAATCCCTGGCGCTGCAAACCGGCTAGCACCGTGACCTGTCCGGCGATGGACCCTTCCTCGGGGCCGTGGCCCGCCCCCGCGCCCATGTGGCGGTAGTTGACGACGTCGAGCGCATCCAGGCCCAGGTTACGCAGGTTGTCGTGGACGGCGGCGGTCAGCTCCTCGCGCGAGTTGGCCCGCTGCCAGGACTGGTCGGCCGGCCGCTTAGCTCCAACCTTCGTGACAATCACCAGACCAGCCGGATATGGGTGCAGGGCCTGCCGAATGATCTGGTTGGTGACGTGTGGGCCGTAGAAGTCGCTGGTGTCAACGTGGTTTACCCCGGCCGCGACGGCCGCTCGCAGCACCGCAACGGCGGCGTCCGGGTCCTTGGGTGGTCCCCATACTCCGGGGCCGGCCAACTGCATCGCGCCGTAGCCGAGCCGGTTGACCGTTAACGACGTGCCGGGAAACGTGAACCGGCCGCCAAGGGTGGGTTCACTCGCGGGGTTGCTCTCTTGGATTGCTGACATGAGCGAACGTAAAAGGGAAGTTACATAAGTCAATTATTGAAATCTGTAACTTGGATGACTTGAGATCCCGGTAGCATTGGTGCCTCAGTCGTCCCGAACACCTACCAACAACTTGACTCGGCATCACCTTGGGGAGACGCGCCTATTCCAGCTTTGCTTGTCACGACGGTGCGAGAACTTGCTGTGAGGGTAGGTAGCCCTGTGATCAGGCGGGAAAGCGGGAGTTTCGGGTTGCAGACGTGACCCCCAAGGTGCTGGCGAACCTGAACAGGGTAGTCGCGTCCACGACGAGCATCTGCCCCTTCCCCTTCAAGAACAGTGCTGTTCAAATGGGTGTTCTCCTTGTGTTGATGTTCCTGCTCCCCGTTTCAAGAAAGTTGGTGGAAGTGACCGGGTATTTATCATTTCAGGAAACCTTTTCAGGTATCGTTGCGTTCTTATGAACACCATCACGAGCTGGGCCGGGTTGCGGGCAGCCATCAACAAGCTCAAACCCGAGGATGCGGATGGTTTTGAGGGCTTGGTGACAGCCTTGTTCGCCGCCGAGACCGGGGAGCGGTTCTTCGCGGCACGTCGGGGAGATCAGCCTGTGGGGGATGCTTATAGCGCTACGTCTGGCACCGCTCTCCAAGCGAAGCGTTACCGGACGGCGGAGATCTCTGCCAACAACGTTGACGGGGAAATAAGCCGCGCCCTGCGCGAAGCACCGACGTTAGACCTTTTCGTGGTGGCTGCCACCCGCGCCGACGCGCAACTGCGCGCCCGTCTTGTTCACAAAGCCCAGGAGACGGGACTCGACATTGTGCTGCTGGAACTCTCGGACGCCCTGTCCGACTTCGGTGCCCTGTGTGTGACCCACTGGCAGATAGCACGAACCTTCCTGCGTGGGATCAATCAAGCGGCCGACGCTTGGGCCGCCACCGTAGCAGGCGAGCGCGCTACCCTCGACGCCATACAGCAACTCCGGGGAGAGTTACGTGGCCGGGTGACGCGCGGGCTGGTCAGCAATCTGGCATCCGAACGCTTTTC
>CAXTFX010000244.1:0-7003 GCA_964243185.1 uncultured Chthoniobacterales bacterium | reverse complement strand
ACCGCGCGCCCGTGACCAACACGGCCGACCTCGGCGCGCTCGACGCCAACGGGGCTCCGCGCCTCGTGCCCCACCCGGCGGGCGCGGGCGGGGCGCGCGCTCTGGGCTACGCCGAGTTCCGCCGCCAGATTCTTGAAAAACTCGCCGACCGCGTCGCCCGCGGTGCCCCGCTCGTGGAGCGCGGGGCGAATTAGTCTCCCGCCGTTTCCGCCCATGAGCCGTCCCCAACTTTCCCGTTCGCGCCGCGGGTGGTCCCTCGCCCTCGCGCTGGCCGTGCTGTTCACGGCCGGGTTCAGCCTGCGCGGCCGGTTGCTGGCCTTCCTGCTGAACGGCTCCCGCTGGCCCGGCAACACGGACGTCGTCATGTATTTGCAGTTGGGCGCCCCCAACGGCACGCTCCTGGACGGCAGCACTTCCTGGGGTCAGTCGGTGGAGGACGCGATGGCCATTTGGAACGGCAACCTCGGTTCCGGGGTGAAACTCACCGCCGTGCGCGATGCCTCCATTCCCATCGTCGGGGGCGACCGGAAGAACTCCGTCTTCTTCGGGAGCGATATTTTTGGCGAGCCGTTGGGCAGCGATACCCTGGCCATCACTCTGCGGCGCTTTTCCAACGGGACCAACGTGGAAGCCGACATGGTTTTCAATAACACGAAGACCTTCAACTCCTACCGCGGCCCGCTCCGGCAGTCGGCGGGTGGGGGGAGGCTGTATGATTTTCACCGCGTGGCCCTGCACGAACTCGGTCACGTCCTCGGCTTAGGCCACCCGGACGACGATGGCCAGCGCGTCATCGCCATCATGAACGCGAGCATCAGCGACGTTGACGCCCCTCAGGCGGACGACATCGCCGGGGTGCAGGCCATCTACGGCCTGCCCGGCGCGATGCCCACCCCAAGCCCGACCCCGACGCCCGCGCCCACCCCGTTTCAGACCCCCATGATCAGCGTGGTTGGCGATCCGACCCGGGGCGGTTTCGTTCTCAGCCGGGCTGCCGGCACCTTCCCTGCCGCCATGGTGGTCTTCTTCCACAACGGAGGCTCGGCCGTGGTTGGCCAGGACTACGAATACTTTCAGCCGGGCACTGCTCTGGGCTACGGCATATCTGAAATCGTCGTCCCGGTGCGAGTTCTACCGGGAGCCAACCGCAACCGGAAGGTCAAGCTGTTCCTGGACCCCGACCCGAACGGGGCCTACACCATCGGCAAGGCCCAGAGCAAGGTGTTCCTGAGCGACCTGCCGTGAGGGGATGGGCGCCCCTAGTCGCTGACACTCGCCCGCATCCGCGCCCCGATTCGCTCTGCCAGCGCCACCAGTTCCGTGCCCTCTGCTCCGGGGAAGTGCAGCGCGCAACTTCGCCGCCATTGGGCCAGCCACCGGTCGAAGTGCTCCGCCCGCAGGTCCAGCGGCCGGTGCGCCGCGATGAGCCGGCCGTCGTAGGCCGGCTCCGGCCCGCCCGTTTGCAACGTCCAGAACTCCGTCAACCGCGCGTAGTGCGTCGGCCAGTCGGCGACGTGCGCCGCGAAGATCGGACCGAGGACGGGATCAACTTGCAACGTAGAGTAAAAGTTGCGCACTAACACCGCCAGCCGGCGCCGGCCGCCCAGCCGTTCGTAGAGGGTCGTTGGCGTTGGCGCGGCGGCCGGGTTCTCCACGCCGGGAGCTTTGTCCGGGAACGGGCCGCGCGCTACCTTGGGGGGCGATGTTCCGCCTCTCCCCTCCCACGCTGCTCGCCCTCGCCGCCGCCGCCGCGGCGATTTCGCTGCTGCCCGCCCCCACGGCTTCGTCCGCCCCCGAAGGCAAAAAGAAGCCGCCCGCCCGCGCCGACGCCACCCCCGCCCCGACGCCCACGCCGGCCCCGGAACCCTCGCCGGCGGACAGGGGCGGCGGCAGCGCCGCCACCTCCGCCCTGAGCCCCGAGGAGTTGAAGAACTTTGACGCCCAGCCCGAACCCGTCCGCCGCCTGCTCACCGCCGCGCTGTACCTCACCCGGCGCAACCTGACCTACACCTACGGCTCCGCCGACCCCTCCGCCGGCGGGATGGACTGCTCGGGGACCATCTACTACATCCTCAAGGGCAACGGCTTCCCCGACGTGCCCCGGCAGGCCAACGAGCAATACGCCTGGGTGCGTAAGTCCGGCCGGTTCCAGGCCGTTCTCTCCAAGAAGGCCAGCAGTTTCGAGCTGGATGAACTCCGCCCCGGCGACCTGCTGTTCTGGACGGGCACGTATGCCGTGGACCGTGACCCGCCCGTGACCCACACGATGATCTACCTCGGCCGCCGCAAGTCCGACGGCAAACCCCTGATGGTCGGCGCCTCCGACGGCCGGCCCTACGACGGCCAACGGCGCAACGGCGTGAGCGTCTTCGACTTCAAGCTCCCCGCCGCCCGGAGCGGTGACAGCGCCGACACCCGCACCGCCGCCGCGCCGGACCGTTCCCCGAACTTCGCCGGCTACGGCCCCGTCCCCGGTCTGACCGAGCGCGGCCCCGCCACCCCGCCGGAACCGACGCCGCCCGAACCGAAGCGCGAGGAGGCGCCCGCGCGGACGGAGGGCAAGCGCCGTCAGCGTTCCCCGCGCACGTAGGCCAGGATCTTTTCGGGGTGCCCCTCGACCGCCCAGAAGTGGCGCAGGAAATCCGCCGGGTGCAGCCCGTGTGCCGCGAAGAAGCGCCGGTCCCCGCCGCAATCATACATCAGGTCCGCGGGCATCTCGCCGTGGAGCTTGGCGCGGGCTTTTTCGATGAGCCGGGGCAGCCACGGGATGCCGTCGAGCCTGGCGTCCTTCGGCGGCAGCGCGTCCATGTCCACGACGTTTCCGCTCCATTCCCCGCGCAGCACGGTTAGAAAATAGTCGCGTCGGGCCGCCTGGATGAGCAGCACGGTTTCCCAGTCCGGGTCCCCGCCGCCCTTGGCGTGGTCCTCGGCAAAATCGTATAACTCCTGGGGCGTCATGCCAATGGCTTTGAGGTAGGCCGTGCTCGCGGCGTCGAAGAACCGCGCCGGGTCGCGCTCGCCGGCCCGGTAACGCTCCCGCGCCCGGTCGAAAAGTCGTTTCAATTCGTGGTGCCAACGGTAGGCGGGGAGGATCGGTTTCACGGGCGGCAAGTTACACCGCCTCCCCCCCGCCCGGTAGGGGGCCCCGGGCCGGGCGCTCGCGATAGCAACGTCTCCCCGGCCCGCGGGGAGCGAATTATGCTCGCTCCAGGGTGAAGTCACCCCCCCGTTTTTATGCCCACCGACTTCCGCCCCGCCGCCCGGCTCGCGTTCCTCGCCACCCTGCTGCTCCCCGCGGCCGGCGCCCGCGCGCAGGACGTCACCCTCACCGTGGACGCCACGCACGACCGCCGCGTCATCCCGGACGCCGTTTACGGGGTGAACGACGACGTGACCGCCGGCGGCACCGTCCACCGTCACGGCGGCAACCGGATGACCGGCTTCAACTGGGAGAACAACGCCTCCAACGCCGGCAGCGACTACAACCAGCAGAGCGACAACTACCTCGGTTACTACGCCGGGATCGGCACCTCGCAGACCCCCGGCGCCGTCCTCCGGGCGTGGCTGGACGCCGACCGCGCCGCCGGGCGCCAGACCATCATCACCCTGCCCCTGGCCGGCTACGTCGCCGCGGACATGAACGGCCCCGTTTCTCAGGGCGAAACCGCCCCGAGCGCCCGCTGGAAACAAATCGTCGTGGAAAAACCCGGCGGCGCTCTCAGCCTCACGCCGGACTCCACCGACGGCGTCGTTTACCTCGCGGAGATGGTGAACTTCCTCGTCGTGAACTACCACCCGGCGACCGACGGCGGAGTTTCCGCCTACAACCTGGACAACGAACCCGCCCTCTGGCCCTCGACGCACCCGCGCATCCACCCGAACGCCACCCGTTACGACGAACTCGTCTCCCGCCACGTCCCCGCCGCCACGATGGTCACCCGGCTCGACCCCGGCGCGCAGGTTTACGGCCCCGTGCTCTACGGCTGGGAAGCCTACCGCAGCCTCCAGAGCGCCCCCGACTCCGGCGCCAACAACGGGACCTACGGCAACTTCGCCAGCTACTACCTCGCGCAGATGAAAGCCGCCTCCGACACCGCCGGCCGCCGCCTGCTCCACCGCTTTGACATGCACTGGTATCCCGAGGCCAGCGGGGACAACCGCATCGTCTTCGGCTCCTCCCCCGGCACCAACAACGACATTGACGCCCGCCTCCAGGCCCCCCGCTCGCTCTGGGACCCGGCCTACGTCGAGAAAAGCTGGATCACCCAATACACGACCAATGGACAGGGCGTCCAACTCCTGCCCCGCTTGCAGGGCAACGTGGACCAGTGGTATCCCGGCACCGGCCTCGCCATCACCGAATACGACTACGGCGCCACCGACCACATCTCCGGCGGCGTCGCCCAGGCGGACGTGCTCGGTGTCTTCGGTGACTTCGGCGTGGCCGCCAACTTCTGGCCCATTCTCGGTGACAGCTCCTACGTCGCCGCCGCCTTCCGGCTCTACCGCAACTACGACGGGGCCGGCGCGCGGTTCGGCACCGTCGCCCTCAACACCACCGCCTCCGATAACGCCCTCGCCGGGGTTCACGCCGCGCGCGCCGCCGCCAACAAACTCACCGTGGTCGCCGTCAACCGCTCGCGCACGCAGGCGCGGACCGCCCAGGTCCAGTTCACCCTGCCCACCGGCCAGACCCTCTCCGCCGTCAAAGCTTACGCCCTGACCCCGGCCGGCGGCGCCCAGGTGCAGCCCGCGGCGGCTCCGGCCAGCCTCGGGGCCAACGGATTCCCCGTGACCCTCCCCGCCATGAGCGCCACGCTCTACGAGGTGCAAATCTCCGCGCCGGCCGCGGCCGGCTACGCCGCCTGGCAGCAGGCGAAGTTCGGCGCCGACGCCGCGAACCCCGCCATTGCCGGGGACGACGCCGACCCCGACCGCGACGGCGTGAGCAACCTGCTCGAATACGCCACCAACCGGAACCCGCTCGCCTCCGACCGCATACCCGTCCTCGCCGTCACCCCCGGTGGCAGCGGCTCCGTCCAACTCCAGTTCAACCGCCGCAAAGGCGCTGCCGACGTGCAGGTCACGTTACAAAGTTCCCCCACCCTGGCCGCTGGTTCCTGGATTGACCAGGACCCGGCCGCCCTGAACCCCACCGTCACGAACCTCGACTCCGAGACCGACCGTTGGACGGTCGTCCTCCCGCTCGACAACACCGGCCACCGGTTCTACCGGCTGAGGGTTCAGCGTTAAGCGAACAAGCTGACGCCAGGGCGAACCTCGGACGTCAGGGCGGATTTCACCTTGCGCCCGGAGCCATTCCCGTAAATCCTAGTCTCCCCATAGGAAATTAGGAATGACCCTCGTAGAAACTCTCGCCGAAGCTGAGACCCCCGAACTGCGCGCCTGGTCCGCCGGCCTGCAAACCATGCCGCTCGACGACCGGCTGGCGTGGTGCTGGCAGGAGTTCGGCACCCGCGCCGCCGTGGGCACGAGCTTCCAGGGTGCCGGGTTGGTCATCTTGCACCGGGCGAAAGTCCTGGGCCTGCCGTTCCCGGCCTTCACGATGGACACTGGCCTGCTGTTCCCGGAAACGGAGCGATTCATGGCCGACACCGAGCGGCGGCTGGGTATCACCATCGAACGACTGCACCCCGAGCAGACCGTCGCCGAGCAGGCCGCCGAGCACGGCCCGGAACTTTGGAACCGCTCTCCCGACCTGTGCTGCACGCTCCGCAAGGTGCTCCCGTTGCAGAACAAGCTCGCGGACCTGGACGTTTGGATCACCGGCGTCCGCCGCCAGCAATCCGGCACCCGCTCGCGTGTCGGGATCCTGGAACGCTACCTGGCCGACCCGATCCGTGAACGTTACGTTTACAAGCTCAACCCCCTCGCCAACTGGACGCGGGAACGGGTCCGGGAATACCTCAAGGAACACGATCTGCCCATCAACCCGCTCAAGCTCCAGGGCTATACCTCCATCGGCTGCCAGCCCTGCACCCGTAAACTCTCCCCCGGCGAAACCGACGACCGCGCCGGACGCTGGACGGGGTTCGACAAGACGGAGTGCGGCATCCACACCTTCCTCGGAGAAAACATTTAGAAGGCCCACGAAACACACGAAAAGGAGAGGAACTGAGAAGGAATAATCCTGATTCTTACTCGCCCACTTTTTTCGTGTCTTTTCGTGTGTTTCGTGGGCACCTCTTTCCGTAGCAATGACCGCACCGCTCTATCCGCACCTCGACGCCCTCGAAAGCGAGAGCATTTACATCCTGCGCGAGACTTTCCGCCACTTCAAAAAAACCGGGATGCTCTGGAGCATCGGCAAGGATTCCTGCGTCATGCTCTGGCTGGCGCGCAAGGCGTTCTTCGGCCACGTCCCGTTCCCGTGCGTCCACGTGGATACGTCCTACAAAATCCCCGAGATGATTGAGTTCCGCGACCGCCTGGCGCGCGAGTGGAACCTCCAACTCGTCGTCGGCCAGAACCGCGAGGCGCTCGCCGCCGGCCGCACGTTCCCCAACGGCGTGCTCAACCGCGTCGAATGCTGCACCGCCCTCAAGCGCGACCCGCTCGCCGCCGTCATCGCCGAGAAGGGTTACGATGCCGTGATCGTCGGCATCCGCCGCGACGAGGAGGGCACGCGGGCCAAGGAACGGTATTTCTCCCCGCGCAACAAGGACTTCGAGTGGAACTTCCGCGACCAGCCCCCGGAGTTCTGGGGCCAGTTCCAGACCGATTTCGAGCCGGGCACGCACCTGCGCGTCCACCCGCTGCTGCACTGGACGGAACTGAACGTCTGGGAATACATCCACCGCGAAAACATCCCCTTGGTAAGCCTGTATTTCGCCCGCGGCGGCCGGCGCTACCGGAGCTTGGGATGCGCGCCTTGCACGGGAACCGTGGAGTCGAACGCGACAACGCTGCCGGAGATCATCGAGGAACTAAGGGGAACGAAAATCGCCGAGCGCAGCACGAGGGCGCAAGACCAGGAAAGCGA
>CAXTFX010000243.1:0-7007 GCA_964243185.1 uncultured Chthoniobacterales bacterium | reverse complement strand
GCCGGCCTCGCGGCGGATTTGCGCCGCGAAGGGCACCTGGTAGCCGGGCTCCAGCTTGGGGAGTTTCGGGTGCGGCGTGTTGCCGGCGGTGGAAACGTTGATGAAGGCCACGCCCTCGGCCTTCAGGCGCCGCGAGAGTTCCACGCTGTCAGCCGCCGTCCAGCCGCCCGCGTCGTCGTCCCAGTCCGTCGCGGACAGCCGCCACGTCAGCGGCAGGTTCTCCGGCCACGCGGCCCGGACGGCGCGGGTCAGCTCCCGGTGGAAACGGGTGCGGTTCTCGAAGCTCCCGCCGTAATCGTCCGTGCGCTGGTTGGATAACGGCGAGGCGAAGCTGTGCGCCAGGTAGCCGTGCGCGCCGTGAATCTCCAGCCAGCGGTAGCCGGCCGCGAGGCTGCGGTGCGTCGCGTCCACGAAGGCCCGGATGACGCCCGCAATCTGCCCCTTCGTTAACTCGTGGACCGGCCGTTCCGTGTGGTGAAACGGGACGGCGCTCGGCCCGACGGCCTGCCAGCCCCGGTCCTCGAAGGGCAACTGCCGGCCGCCCTCCCAGGGCCGCGCCGTGCCGGCCTTGCGCCCGGCGTGGGCGAGCTGGATGCCGGGGACCGCGCCGTTTGCGGAGAGAAACCGCGTGATCCGCGCCAGCGGCTCGACGTGCCGGTCCGCCCAGATGCCGGCGTCGTCCGGCGAGATGCGCCCTTCCGGGGTGACGGCCGTGGCCTCCGCGACGATCAGGCCCGCGCCGCCGACGGCCCGGGCGCCGAGGTGGACGAGGTGCCAGTCCGTCGCCGCGCCGTCCTCCGAGGAGTATTGGCACATGGCGGCGATGGCCACGCGGTTTCGCAGGGTGACGTCCTTGAGTTCAAACGGGGCGAAGAGATGGGCGGGCTGCATGGTTTTTTGGAGGGAGCGTCTGACCGGGGCTGATTCGGCTACGCCCCCCGCACCGGCGCTTGCGACCACGGCTCGGGAACCCATTGGAACCCGCCCCGGCCGTCCGCGCGGACGTGCCCGAGGCCGGGGAACGGCAGGTGGTAGCTGAACAGCCGCGCGCGGTCCGCCGCGGCCCGCTCCAGCAGGGCGCGCCGGCTCGCGGCGGCCTGGGGCTCGTTGGTGTCGAAGGCCACCGTCCAGTCCGGGTGCGGGAGCATGATTGCGGCGTGGTGCGCCGTGTCCGCGAAGTCCAACAACTCCTGGCCGCCGGAGCGGACGCGCACCGGCATGTGCCCCGGCGTGTGCCCCGGCACGAGGACGCCCTCGAAGCCGTCCGGCAACGCCCCCGGCTTCCCCGGCTCGACGCGCTGGAACTGGTCCCGCAACGTGAGCAGGTGCTTCTGCGCGTTGGCGACGGCGCCTTTCTTCATCTCCGCGTCCGCCCGGGAGGCAGAGAAGTCCGGGTTCGGCGCCGTCCAGAAGTCGAATTCCGGGGCGGACACGAAGTGCTGCGCTCGGGCGAACGTCGGCTTGCCGGCCGCGTCGAGCAGACCGCCGATGTGGTCCCCGTGCGCGTGGGTCAGGATCACCGCCGTGATCTCCTCCGGCCGGGTTCCCGCCGCCGCCAGCCCCGCCAGCAGCCGCCCCGCCATCGGCCCGAGCAGCGTCCCGCCGCCGGTGTCCACGAGGACGGTTTCCCTGCCCGTGCGGACGAGCAGGACGTTGATCGCCACTTCCAGCCGGTCCGTCGGGAGGAAGGCGTCCCGCAGCACCGCGTCCAGCTCCTCCGGCTTTGCCTGCGGCGCCCATGTCGGTTGCAGCGGGGCCGGGGCCAGAAGGAACCCGTCCGAGATGACCGTGGCCTCGAAATCCCCGACGCCGAACCGATACACGGCCGGCGTGGGCGCGGCCCCGGGCTTCGGCGGCGCGGCGGGAGCGGTGGTGGCAGCCTGCTGGGCGAGCGCGGCCCCGCGGGGCAGCAGCGCGGCGGCGCCCCCGGCGAGGCCGAGGCCGTGGAGGAGTTGACGGCGGGTGACGGGTCGGGAGGAGTTCACCGGTTTAAGGGGATGGTGGCGGTGAAGGGAAAAAAGCTCAGGCGGACATCGCCAGCAAGGCGCGGCAGACGCGCGGGACGCGGGCGCAGGGCGGTAGGGGCTTCCCCAACGGGTGACGGACGCGGGTCCTGGCGACCGCGGCGAGGTCCCGCTCCGAGGTCGCCCACGTCAGCAGAGCCAGACGGGGAGACTCGGCGGCAGACAGCGGGAGGTTCTCGGGCGGTGCAGGGAACGGGGGAGCCGACATATTGGAAGTGGTTGACTAAACGGTTAATGCATTGCTCGGTGGGGCCGGATGCTGGGGGATGAGAGATTTGCGGTGCCCCTGGTTAACATTCCGTTGCAAAGATTCATCTCGCCACCTGCCACCACGTCGAAATCCATGATGGTTTAAACGTGGTTGACCAAGTGGTCAACCAATTTCACCGCCTCGCCGTCGCCACACGGTGATACCCGTCAATCGAGGGAGCACACTCCATCCCCCGAGGTGTGAGCACGGCACGAGGCTTGGTCTCAACGCCTCGAATCCCCCGCGGAAACAGCGAGACCCCTCGAGCGCGAGGTGGATGCCACCCACCCCGCCGCCGAACCTCATAGGTATTGTCTCCGTTTGGCGGCGGAGGGGGTCCTGCGGGCTATTCCTAGCCCGCCGCCGTTTCCGGTTTCGACACGCCCTCCCTGCGGCGGCCTAGGGATAGGCCGCCCTACCCGCCGCCGAATTTCAGACGGAGACGCTACCAAACCCCTTGCCCCTGCCGCCGCCACTCCGCTAAGGTGTCAGCCCCCTGCCGCCCCTTTTTCGCGCGTCCGCCACCCCCCGTGTTACCCCCGATGACAGCCACCCCTGATCCCGCCGCTTCGTCCCTTAGCCGCCTGCGCGTGAAGATCTTCGCCGACGGGGCGGATCGCGCCGGCATCGTGGCCCTCTACGCGCAGCCCTACATCCAGGGTCTGACCACCAACCCCACCCTCATGCGTAAGGTGGGCATCGCCGACTACGAAAAGTTCGCCCGCGAGGTGCTGGAAACCGTCACGGCCAAGCCCATTTCCTTCGAGGTTTTTTCCGACGAGTTTCCTGAGATGCGCCGCCAGGCGGAGAAGATCGCCGCCTGGGGGCAGAACGTGTTCGTCAAAATCCCCGTGACCAACACGCGCGGCGAGAGTGCGCTGGAGTTGATCCACGAGTTGAGCGCCGAGGGCGTAGCCTTGAACGTCACCGCGCTGCTCACCCTGGAGCAGGTGCGCGGGGTGGCCGCGGCCCTGCACCCGGACAGCCCGGCCGTGGTGTCCGTTTTCGCGGGCCGGGTGGCCGACACCGGCACCGACCCCCAGCCGCTCGTGCGCGCGAGCGTGGCGGCGCTGGCCGAGGCGGGCCGCCCGCGGGCCGAGCTGCTCTGGGCCAGCGTGCGCGAGGTGCTCAACCTGATCCAGGCCCAGGACTGCGGCTGCCCCATCGTCACCGTGACGCACGACATCCTCGCCAAGGCCGCCAGCCTGCTCGGGCGCGACCACGCCGAACTCTCCCTGGACACCGTGCGGATGTTCCACCAGGACGCCCAGGCCGCCGGGTTCACGCTCTGAGCGGACGCGCCCCTTGCAACCGATGTCCGTCCGCTCCCTGGTGCGCGCCGCCGGCCTCGGGCTGGCGAGGTGGGTCGGTTCGACCGTGGTGGACCGGCGCACGGGGCAGCCGCTGGGCCGCGCGTTGTTCCTGCCCTGGCGGGGGCGGGTCATCGTCATCGGTTTGGGCGAGCAGATTCGCCCGGTGCGCGCCGTGTTTCTGCCCCAGGAACGGCTGACGTATTGGAAGCAGGAGATCGGTTTCACGACGTTGCCGGAGGCGGATTTTCCGTCGGAAGCGGGGCGAGAAGGTTGAAGTGCCCGCGGAACACGCGAAAAGACGCGGAAAACGGTGGGGGACGGGGGCGGGCATCGTCTCCGCCCTCCTCGATCTGCGTTCTTTCGCGTGTCTCGCGGGCTTTTCCCTCGGCCTCCCTGCCCCCGTGTTTTCTCCGTGTTTCATCCAGGGCTAGACCTTAGGTTCCCCCGTGTCCCGCGTGCTCCATGTGTTGCTCACCCACCAGCGCGCGGCGGCGGTCGCGGCGATGCTGGCGTGGTGGCGGGAAACGGGGGTCGCACCGGGGGATGTGCTCCTCGTTCTCACCCACCCGGACGAGCGGGAGTTCGCCGCCGTGGACCACCCCCAGAAGATCCCGGTGCGCGACCCGCGCCTGCGCACGCGCGACCACCAGCGCGAACGCCAGAGCTACGTCGGGGTGTTCGCCGCCGTCGCGCGCTGGCTGCGGGAAGCCGGGAACGGGCGGGAGGAGATCGCGGCGCTGCACCTGGCCGAATACGACCACCTGCCCCTCGCGCCGGACCTCGGCGACCGGCTGCTCGGAACCCTGCGGGCGGAGCGGGCGGACGTGCTGGGGCACGAGGTCCGCCGCGTGGACGGCACCAACCAGCCGCACTACCTCTACCACCTCGCCGACCGGCGTTTCGCCCCGTTCTGGGCGGAGACCAGCCGGCGCCGGGACGCCGACGCGCGCGCGGCGGTGCTCTCGATGTTCGGCTCCGGCACGGTCTGGACGCCCGCCGCTTTCCTGGCGGTGGCGGCGCTGGCGGAGCCCGGCCCGGTTTACCTGGAACTCTGGCTGCCGACGGCCGCGCACCACCTCGGTTTCCGCGTCCGGGAGTTCCCCCCGGAAGCCGGCGGGGCGCGGTTCATCTCCTCCCTGGGCGAGCGCCGCGACCAGATCGAGGAGGCGCGCGCCGCCGGGGCGTGGACGCTGCACCCGGTGAAAACGTTGTGGGAGGAACGGGCAACCGCGGCGGCCAACGGGCGGCGACCATGATTGACCTCGGGCGGAAAAACGTGCTGGGCGTGGGCATTGACGCGGTGGACTACGCGGGGGCCGCGGCGCGCATCCTCGACGCCGCCCGCGCCCGCCGCCCGTTCGCCGCCTCGGCCCTGGCCGTGCACGGGGTGATGACGGGCGTGGGGGACGCGGTCCACCGCGCTCGGCTCAACGGGCTCGACCTGCTCACGCCCGACGGCCAGCCCGTGCGCTGGGCCCTGCGGCTGACCGGCCAAGCCAACCTGCCCGACCGGGTTTACGGCCCGTTCCTGACCCTGCGCGTCTGCGGCGCGGCGGCCGACGAAGGCCTGGGCGTGTTCCTCTTCGGCGCGACGGCGGAGACGTTGACCCGTCTCGAAACGGCCTTGCGGGAACGGTTCCCGGCGTTGCGGGTCGTCGGCCTCCAGCCCTCGCGTTTCCGCCGGGCGACGGAGGCGGAGCGGGACGCGGACGCGGCGGCCATCCGCGCTTCCGACGCGGCGCTGGTGCTGGTTGGCCTGGGTTGCCCGCGGCAGGAAGTCTGGGCGTGGGAGATGCGCGAGCGGGTCGGCGTGCCGCTGCTCGCGGTGGGCGCGGCCTTCGATTTCCTGTCCGGGCGGCAGCGGATGGCCCCGGCGTGGATGCAGCGCGCGGGGTTGGAATGGCTGTTCCGGCTGGGGAGCGAGCCGCGCCGGTTGTGGCGGCGCTACCTGCTGCTCAACCCGCTGTTCTGCTGGCGGCTGTTCCAGCAATGGACGGGGTTGCGGCGGTTCCGGTTGGACGAGGTGAAGGCGCCGGCGAGGGAAGAGCGGTTCGGATGAGTTGCCCACGAAACACACGAAAAAAGACAAAGAATCAGGTTCTTCTCCCTTTCGCGTTTTTCGTGTGTTTCGTGGGCAACCTTCATCCCGCCCGCAGCATCCCACGAAGCTGTCGGTAAAGCTCCGCGGCCTTGACGCCGAACTTGGAGAAGCCCACGGCCGGTTCGCCGCCGTAGCGTTCGCGGAAGCGGATCTTCACGGCACCGTGCCGGAGCCGGGTCCGTTTTTTCAGGAGCACGGCCAGGGCGATGTTCGCCAGGGAAAAAACCGCCGGCACGCGGTCCAGCCACGGGGCCACGGCGGCGGTCCGCATGAGCCGGTAGGGCACGTTGGCGTCCACGCAGTTTACCCGGAAGAGCACCAGCAGGAACGTCCGCACGACCAGCGAGGCGAACACGCGCCGGAACCCGTCGTCACGCCGCACGCGCCGGCCGTAGAGCACGTCGTATCGCTCCCGCTCCCGCCAGAACTTGAAGAAATACTGCGGGTCGCACTGTCCGTCGGAATCAATCTGGAACATCCAGGGCACCCCGCGCCCGGCCGCCAGCCGGTAGCCGGCCAGGCAGCTCTGGCCGTGGCCGCGGTTGGGCCGTTGGGTGACGATCTCCAGCCGGCCGGCGGGGAGCTGGTCCCGGAGACGGCGGAGGATCTCCGGCGTCTCGTCCGTGGAGCCGTCGTCAATGGCCAGGAGCGTGAAACGCTCCGTCCAGTTCTCCAGTTCCTGCGTCCACTCGTTGACGACTTTACGCACGCTGGCCCGCTCGTTGTGCACGGGCATGACGATCATTAACTCGGGGGGGCGGGAATCGGGCATCGGGCGGGGTCTTGCAAGCGGTCGAACTCGGCCAGCGCCATGCCGACGACCTGGTCCATGTTGTAGTAGCGATACGTCGCCATGCGGCCGACGAAGCTGACGTGCGGTTCCTGCCCGGCGAGGGCCTCGTAGCGGGCGTAGAGCGCGCGGGCGTCGGGCGCCGGGATGGGGTAATACGCCTCGCGGCCCGGCGCGTAGTCCTGCGGGTATTCGCGCACGATGGTGGTGCGCGGAAGAGTCTGGCCGGTGACGTGCTTGATCTCCACGATGCGCGTGAAGTCCTGCTCGTTCGGGTAGTTGACCTGCACGGCGGGCTGGAACCATTTCTGGTCCAGAGTTTCGGGCTCGAAACGCAGCGAACGGTAGGGCAGGTGCCCGAAGCGGTGGTCGAAGTATTCGTCAATGGGCCCGGTGTAAACGAGGTGCCCGTAGCGCACCTGCGCGCGGACGGCGCGGAAATCCGCGTTGAGCTGCACGTCAATGTTAGGGTGGTCCAGCATCCGCTCGAACATCCGCGTGTAGCCGTCGCGAGGGAGCTGCTGGAAGC
>CAXTFX010000242.1:0-7027 GCA_964243185.1 uncultured Chthoniobacterales bacterium | reverse complement strand
GAACGTCTTTGAACTCACCAAGGCCATGATCGAGGCCGGGGCCGCGGGCGTGCACTTGGAGGACCAGTTGGCCAGCGAGAAGAAGTGCGGCCACATGGGTGGCAAGGTGCTGATCCCCACCCGGCAGGCCATCGCGCACCTCGTCGCCGCGCGCCTGGCGGCGGACGTCTGCGGGGTGCCGACGCTGGTGATCGCCCGCACGGACGCCAACGCCGCGGCGCTGCTGACCAACGACATTGACGAGCGTGACGGCGCGTTCCTCACTGGCGAGCGCACGGCCGAAGGCTTTTACGTCACCCGCGCCGGCATTGACCAGGCCATCGCCCGCGCGCTTTCCTACGCGCCCTACGCCGACCTGATCTGGTGCGAAACCTCCGAGCCGAACCTCGACGAGGCGCGCCGGTTCGCGGGGGCCGTTCACGCGCGGTTCCCGAACAAATTGCTCGCCTACAACTGCTCGCCGTCGTTCAACTGGAAGAAGAAGCTCGCCGCCGAGGACATCGCACGCTTCCAGCGGGAGCTGGGCGCGCTGGGCTACCGGTTCCAGTTCGTCACCCTGGCCGGCTTTCACGCGCTGAACTACAGCATGTTCCAACTCGCCGCCGGCTACCGCGAGCGCGGCATGGCCGCCTACAGCGAGCTACAAGAACAGGAGTTCGCCGCGGAGAAGCAGGGCTACACCGCGACCCGCCACCAGCGCGAGGTCGGCACGGGCTACTTCGACGACGTGGCCCAGGTCATCGCCGGCGGCGCGTCCTCCACGACGGCCCTGGCCGGCTCCACGGAGGCGGAACAGTTCCACTAAACCCCCCGGGAGGGACCCGCTCCGTCGGGTCCGCGTCCTTCGGGGAAGACACCGTAACCGGAAGGACGCGGACCCGACGGAGCGGGTCCCTCCTGGAAGCCGCCGACCGTTCCGAACGCCAACCCCGATCTTACTGTCAGAAGGTTCTCTCCCCGATGAGCTTTGTTCCTCCCGTCAAATGCTGGGATACGCTGGACCGCGCCACCGCCGTCGCCCACCAGGGCCGGGCGTTGCACCGCTACCTGCGCGACTGCGTGTTCCCGTTTTCCAAGCACTACGGTGCCGTGGTCCGCGAGCTCGGCCTGAGCGCGAACGACTTCCGCTCCGTCGCCGACTTGGCCAAGCTGCCGTTTGTCTCCAAGGCCGACCTGCTGCCCTGCTCGGAAAATCCCCAGCGCGCCCGCGATTTCATCCTGATCCCGGACCCGAAGGTCCTCGCCAAACGCCCGGCCACCATCGCCCGCGCGCTGGTCCGCGGCCGGAAGCGCGTGCAGGACGAGTTGGGCCGCGAGTGGCGGCCGACGTTCATGACTTCCACCACCGGGCGCTCCACGGAGCCGGTCGCGTTCCTCTACACGCAGCAGGACGTCGCCGTCATGGGCGAGGCCGCCGCCCGGGGCATCGAGATGGCCGGCTGCACCCCGGACGAACGGCTGCTCAACCTGTTCCCCTACGCGCCGCACCTCGCCTACTGGATGTTCTACGAGGCCGCGCGCCGTAAAAACCTGTTCTGCCTCGGCACCGGCGGCGGCAAGAGCATGGGCACGGACGGCAACCTGCGCGTCCTCAAGCGCCTGAGTCCGACCGTGCTCGCCGGGATGCCGACGTTCATCTACCACGTCCTCCAGCAGGCGGTCGAGGAGGGCGCGAAGATCCCCGGCATCCACACCCTGATCTTCGGCGGCGAAAAGGTCGCCGAGGGGATGCGCCGGAAGCTGCACGAGCTCTGCGGGCAGCTCGGCTCGCCGAACCCGCGCATCATGGCGACCTACGGCTTCACCGAGGCCAAGATGGCGTGGGGCGAGTGCGCGCACCCGGTCGGCGAGCCCTCCCCTGGCTTCCACCTCTACCCGGATTTCGGCGTCATCGAGATCATTGATCCCGAAACCGGAGAGGTGCAGCCCGACAACCACCCCGGCGAGATCGTCTGGACCCCGCTGGTGGCCCGTGGCACCGTCGTCCTGCGCTACCGCACCGGCGACCTGTCCGAGCAGGGTATCACCTACGAACCCTGCCCGTGCTGCGGCCGGACGGGTCCGCGCCTGGGCGGCAAGATTTCCCGCGTGTCGGACAAGCGCGCGATGCGTTTTCAGAAAGTCAAGGGCACGATCATCGATTTCAACGAGTTGGAGCTGCTCTTGGACGACATCCCCGGCCTCGGCTCCTGGCAGGTGGAACTCCGCAAGCGCAATAACGACCCGCTGCAAACCGACGAGCTCGTCGTCCACGCCTGCCGTCAGCCCGACGCCCCGGAGGAAACGGTCCGCAACAACGTCCGCGCGCAGTTCTCCAAGAGCCTGGAGATCGCGCCCAACGCCGTCATCTTTCACACCGCGGAGGAAATCCGCCAACTCCAGCAGGTCGGCGTCGCGATGAAAGAGGTCAAAGTCATTGATAACCGCGCCTTGGCCGGCGAACCGCCGGTGGTGTCCGCGCCAGTTCTCAATGACCGCAGTCCAACCGGAGTAAACGAAACCGCCGAAACGGTCCCCGCTTAACTCAATTGCACCGACAAAAGCCATCCGGTGGGTAGGACGGCTCATCCCTAAACCGCCGCCGGTTGGCGCTCACGAACACGCAACCCGGCGGCGCGTTAAGGATAACACGCCCTACCTACGCCCCCGTCCGAATCAACGACTTATGAACTTCGATCAACAACAACCCATTTACATCGTGGACGGAGTCCGCACGCCCTTCTCCAAGATGGGCACGGCCTTCGCCGAAACCGACGCCGTCGAGCTGGGCCGCGTCGCCACCGCGGAACTCCTCGCCAAGACCGGCCTGGACCCCGCCACCGTCGAGGAGGTCATCTTCGGCTGCGTCGGCCAGCCGGCGGACGCCGCGAACATCGCCCGGGTCATCGCCCTGCGCGCCGGGATCCCCGACACCGTGACGGCCATGACGGTGCACCGCAACTGCGCCTCGGGTTTCGAGAGCGTGACCCAGGCCGCCGAGAAGATGATGGTCGGCCGCGGCGATGTCTTCGTGGTCGGCGGGACGGAGAACATGTCCCTCATCCCGTTGTTCTATAATGCCGGCGCGACGAAGAAATTCGGCGCCTTGGCCCGCGCGAAAACGGCCCAGGAAAAGTTCGCCGTGATGGCCAGCTTCCGCCCGGCAGACTTCCAGCCGAAGATTGGCCTCCAGATGGGATTGTCCGATCCGGTCAGCGGATTAAACATGGGGCAAACCGCGGAGAACGTAGCTCGTGACTTCGGGATCACCCGCGAGATGCAGGACGAGTTCGCGCTACAGAGTCACCTCAAGGCCGTCGCCGCCAAAGACAAACTCAAGGAGGAGATCACGCCCGTCTATCTCTCGCGCCCCCGCAACGGCCAGAGTTTCCTGGACGAAGACAACGGTCCCCGCAAAGGCCAGACGATGGAGGCGTTAGCCAAGCTGCGCCCGGTGTTTGAAAAGGTCAGCGGCTCCGTCACCGCCGGCAACGCCTCGCAGATCACCGACGGCGCCGTGGCGTTGTTGATGATGAGCGAGAAAGCGTTGAAAGTCTCCGGCCTGACGCCGCTCGGCCGGTTGACCGGTTTCCAATACGCGGGCTGCGACCCGACGCGCATGGGCCTCGGCCCGGTGTATGCGATTGACCGGGCGGAGAAGCGTTACGGCTGGGGCGTCGAGGATGCCGACCTCATTGAAATCAACGAGGCGTTCGCCGCGCAGGTCTTGGGTTGCCAGATGGCCGCCAAAGACGCGAAGTATTGCAAAGGGAAGCTCGGCCGCGACTCCGCGCTCGGGGAGATTCCCGACGAGAAACTCAACGTCAACGGCGGCGCCATCGCGTTGGGTCATCCCGTTGGCGTCACCGGCTCGCGACTGGTGTTGACGGGATTGAAGGAGCTCCACCGCCGCAAACTCAAGCGCGCTTTGCTGTCGCTGTGCGTCGGCGGCGGTCAGGGCGGCGCGCTGTGGATCGAGCGTGACTAGAGCATCGTTAAACCAAGCCTTTTTTGCCCGCAGATTACGCAGATTTTTCCTGGGTGAAGAAAGGTTGCTCCCGGCAGTTCTGAACCCCTTGCCTTCCAATCTGCGTAATCTGCGGACAAAATAACCTCCCTTATACTCCATGAACGATTCCAACATTCGCCGCGAGGTCCGCGACGGCATCTGCACGCTGACCTTCGACAAACAAGGTTCCGCCGCGAACATCCTCGATTCGGCCACGTTCGTTGAACTCAACGCGCACCTCGACTTTCTTGAGAAGGAGGGCAAGTCGCTGAAGGGCACCGTCTTCGCCTCCGCCAAGGGCAAAATCTTCATCGCCGGCGCGGACCTGCACGGGTTCACCAAGAACGACCCGACGCCCGAGTTTCTGGGCAAACTCATTGACCAGGGCCAGCAAACCTACGAGCGCATCGCCCGGCTGCCCATCCCGACCGTCGCCGCGATTCAAGGCGTTTGCGTCGGCGGCGGCACGGAGTTGACGCTGGCCTGCGACTGGCGGGTGGCGGCGAACGATTCCGCGACCAAGATTGGCTTGCCGGAAGTGCAGATCGGCATCCTTCCCGCGTGGGGCGGCTCGGTGCGGCTGCCGCGGCTCATCGGGCTGCCGGCGGCGTTGCCCATCATCCTCGCCGGCAAGCAGCACGCCGGGGTGCCCGCGAAGAAGATCGGCTTGGTGGACGACATCGCCTACCCCGAGGGCCTGCTTTCCGTGTCCGAGGGGATGCTCCGGCGCGGCAAACGGCCGGCCGCCGCCAAGACCCCGTTGGCGAACTTGCCCATTGCCCGCGACGTGGTCGCCGCCTCGGCCCGCAAGGGCGTGATGCAGAAGACCCGCGGCAACTATCCCGCCGCGCTCAAGGCCCTTGAAGTCGCCGTCAAGGCGCTCGGCGTCTCGCACGAGGAAGGACTGAGGCTGGAGAAGACGGCCTTCATCGAACTCGCCGGCAGCGACGCGGCGCGGAATCTCATCTCGATCTTCTTTCTCCAGGAACGCGCCAAGAAACTGAAACTTCCCGCTGACATGACGGCGTCGGACGCCAAGCCGCGGCCGGTCAAACGCTCCGCCGTCGTCGGCGCCGGGTTGATGGGCGCGGGCATCGCGCAATGGCTCGCCGGCCGCGGGCAGCGGGTGATCCTCAAGGACATTTCGCCCGACGCGCTCTCGAAGGGGATGCAGAGCATCGGCAAGATCTTCCGCGACGCTGCCAAGCGCCGCGTCTTCACCGTGGCCGACGCGCAGGCCGGGTTCGACCGGGTCCTGCCCGTGACCGGTGACGTGCCGATGCGCGACGTGGACATGGTCATCGAGGCCGCCGTGGAGAAGCTCGACCTCAAGCGCAAGATCTTCGCGGGCCTGGAGCGGCAGGTCGGCCCGCAGACTGTGCTGGCGACGAACACCTCCGCCCTGTCCATTGACGCCATCGCGGAAGGGCTGGAACGCCCCGAGCAGGTCGTCGGCATCCACTTCTTCAACCCCGTCCACCGGATGCAACTGGTGGAACTCGTCCGGGGGACGCGGACCTCCGCCGCCGCGCTCGACGCCGCGCTCGGGATGGTGAAGAGCATCGGCAAGCTGCCCGTCATCACCCGCGACCGGCCGGGGTTCCTCGTCAACCGCGTGCTGCTGCCCTACATGGTGGAGGCCGTGCGCTTGTTCCTGGACGGCCACCACGCGCACCGGATTGACCGAATCATGCTCGATTTCGGGATGCCGATGGGTCCCATCCGCCTGTCCGACGAAGTGGGTCTGGACGTGGCCGACCACGTGGCCCGCGACCTGGCGGCTCGCCTGCCGCACGCCGCGCCGATCAAGGACGACACGCTGAAGACGCTCATCGCCAAGGGCGCCCTCGGCCGCAAGGCCGGGAAGGGCTTCTATACCTACTCCACCGACGGCAAGTCCAAGGGTGACGACTCCCTGCCGCCGATGAACACCGCCGCCGCGCTGCTCCAGCCCGGCCGCGCCCCGCAGACCGGCGACGGCCTCCTGCGCGACCGCATGGTGCTCATCATGGTCAACGAGGCCGCCCGCGTGCTGGAGGAAAACGTCGTGGATGCGCCGGTGGACGTGGACTTCGGCATGATCATGGGCACCGGCTGGGCGCCCTTCCGCGGCGGCCCGCTGCGCTACGCCGACAAGCGCGGGTTGCCCGAGATCGTCAAGCGTCTGGACGAACTGGCCGGGACGGCTGGCGAGCACTTCCGCCCCGCCAAGCTCCTGCGCGACTTGGCACAGGATGGAAAAGGTTTCTACAGCTTGTCCAAACCCACCGGCTCCAGCGCCGCCGCGGCTCCCGGCATTGCTACGCCCGTCCCGGTTGAGGGCGCCATTCCCCGCTCCACCGACGTGGAGCCGCAGCCGTTAACCACTGTTTGACCGTTGCCTCACGCAGAGGCCGCAAAGGACGCAAAGGCTGAGACAAGAATTCCCCTGTTTTCTCTCCTGACTTTTGCGTCCTTTGCGGCCTCTGCGTGAGGCACTTCCTCGCTCACCCCCTCTCCCCGCCCCCCTCCCATGCCTATCTCCTCCAACAATACCGATACGCTCGAAGCCGCCTTCGCCGCGCGCGAGGCGACCGACAAGACCAACGTCCACGCCCCCTCCGTCGCCCCGTCCGCCTTCGTCGGCGACCCCGTGGCCGGCACGCAGCAAGCGACTCCCGCCGAGGGCCAGTCGCCCATTGACGAGCCGTGGCTGCGCGGCTACCCGCCGGTCGTCCAGGACCCGCCCACGTTCAGCCCCGCCGCCATGCAGCGGCTCTTGGACGGCGACCAGGCCGAGGTCAAGGACCGGATGCGGATGCTCCTCTCCCAGCCCGCGTTCCGCTACTACGCCGGCACCGACAAGGAGGGCCTACGCGACAAAGTCTTCGGCTGGACGAAAGAGATCGCCCGCCAGGGGTTCGGCGGCCTCGCCATGCCCAAAAGCTGCGGCGGTGAGGAAAACGTCGAGAAGTTCATGGCCGCCTTCGAGATCCTCGGCTTTCACGACATCTCGCTGGTCATCAAGTTTGGCGTCCAGTTCGGCCTCTGGGGCGGCTC
>CAXTFX010000241.1:1021-7103 GCA_964243185.1 uncultured Chthoniobacterales bacterium | reverse complement strand
GTCGTCGGCAGCCCCATCAGGAACCGCACCACGCCCAGGCTCTCGCCGCCGCTCAACGAGGCCGGCTCGATCAGCCGCGCCGCGGCGGGGGCCAGGGTCAGCGGCTCGTGCTGCGCGCACCAGACGGTGCGCCTGCCCCCCTGCACGACCTGGCTGCGCAGGATGCCCTGGATGCCGGCCGGCACCGCGTCGGCCGCGCGCTTTCGCAGCGGCTCGTTTACGAAGGCGAACTCCGGCCGGCGCGCGGCCACGTCCCGCAGCAACTCCAACAGGAGCACCACGGCGTCGTCGTTATACGTGACGTGGTCGTGGTAGCCGCCTTCGAGGGGGTAGTTCTGCGGCCAGCCGCCGTTGGGGAACTGGGCGTCGAGGACGTAGTTCAACCCCTTGAGAAAGGCGTCCCGCGCGTCCCGGCGGCCCGTCGCCTGCGCCACGCCGGCCAGCAGCCGCATCTGGCTGGTGGTCGCGTTGTTGTCGAAGGTGCCGACGTAGTGCCAGCCCTCCGCGCTGGATTCCTGCGAGGACCAGTGCGTGCCGGGTTTGCGCCGTTCCTTGGCGAAATCCAGGTGCTTGGACCAGCCGCCGCTCGGCGTCTGGAAGGAGATCACGTTGTCCGCCAGCCGCGCGGCCTCCGGCGAGGCGAACCAGCCCGGCGCCGGGTGCATGGAGAATTGGAAGTCTTCCGCCGGGGGCGGGATGACGGGCGCGCTCAACCCGGCCGCCTGGCACTCCGCCGCCAGCGTCGCCTTCTCGTGGCGGAGCCGCTCCCGGGAACGTTCCACGTAACGTTGCCACGCCTCGCACGGGCCGCCCGCCGGGAGCGCGGCGAGGCGCTCGGCCGAGAGCGCCACGTTCGGGTCCCAGCCGTCGAGGACGTGCTGGGCCGTGAGGGCGCGCGCCGGCAGCTCGGCCAGCGGCTTCGCCCACGGCACGCGCGCGGCGGTGTCCGCGCCGACGGTGCCGCACTCCGCGTAACGCGCCGTTTGCTCGTTCCCCGGGTTGTTCCAGTTCTGCCAACCCTCCGGCCGGATGAGGTCGGCCGGCATGGCGGTGTGCAGGAACGTCACGCTCGCGTGGGGTCGCCACGGCCGGCCGAGGAAGGTTCTCCAGCCGTCCGTCGCCGCCGTGATCCGGCAGTGGGAAAAGACGAACCCGTAACGCCGGTTCGGCTCGGTCGAGGCCGCGGTGATGTAGCCGGGGCCGAGGCAGCGCAGCTCGCACCCGTCGAAGAAGGCCGTGCTCGCGCCGAAGATGAAATCCGCCGCGCCCGCGATCTGGCAGCGCTCGAAGTAGCAGCGTCCGCGGTTGAGTTGCAGCGTGTCCTGCCAGCCCAGGAACCGGCACCGGCGGAACACCGCGCGGTCCGCCACGACGTAGAGCGCCACCGCCTGGCTGCCGGCGCCGTGGGAGTTCTCGAAGGTGACGTTCTCCGCCGTGAACTCGTCCGCCAGCACGAACACGCTGGCGCTCTTGGACGTGCCCAGCGCGCTGCCGCCGCCCGCCGGGTCCGGCGTGCCCGCGTGGTTGTCGAACGTGATGACCGTCCTCGCGGCGTCCTCGCCCAACAGCTTGATCGGCCCCTTGCCCTTGGGCACCGTGACCCGCTCCCGGTAGGTGCCCGGCCGGAGGGTGACGAGAAAGAGTTTCGTCGCGCGGGCGGCGTCGGGCGCGGCGTCCACCGCGGCCTGCACCGTCTTGAACGTCCCGCTGCCGTCCGCCGCGACGACGACGGCGTCTGGAACGGCCGCCGCCGGGGCGTGGCGCGCGGTCCAAACGAGGGCGAACGAAACCAGGAGCACGGCCAGGCGGGCGGGGCGGGGCGGGGAAATCATCTGGGGAGGGGGAGAGGAAAACGGTCAGCGGCTCGCGACTTCCGCCTTCGCCTCGGGAGGGGGCACGACGGCGGCGGGGACGGCGACCTTCGGCGCCTCATCCGCCAGGTTGCGGTGGCCGACGACCGTGCCGTCGTCGAGCGGGTTCACCCGCACCGCGTTGAGCCGGACGAACAGGTCGCGCAGGTCGCGCAGGCTGCCCCAGGTGAACCACACCGTCACCACCACACCCAGCACGAACGGCAGCACGACGCTCGTGAGGTGGAAGAAGTTCACCCACCACTGCTCCGGCCACGGCCGCGCGACGTTCCAGGCCGTCACCACCGCGAACACCACGAACCACGCGAACCGGTAGATGAACAAGCTCAACGAAACGCCCATGTCCCCCCGCGTGAACTCCGGCGTGATGCCCAGCAGCAGCCGCCACGAGGACCGCCGCGGCCGGCCCGTCGTCGGCGCGACGTGGTGTTCCCCGGCCACCGCCCACTTCCCCCGGTGCAGCATCCGGTCGAGGTTGAACTCCTCGCGGCAGGTCAGCAGCGAGAGCCCGACGTAGAGGAGGATGGACAACGACACGGCGAAGCACAGCACCCACTGGCCGCTGAAGGGAAATTTCTCCGGCCCGACCGTCCAGTTCAGGCTGTAAACGTGCGCGGAAACCACGTCCTCCAGCCAATACCGGGAACCCGCCAGGAACCCCGGCGCGTTGGACGCCAGCCACGGGTAAACCGCGGGCTGCCAGTTCTGCTGCAACACGACCCCCGCCACGCTCAGGCTCGCGCCGCCGACCATCGCGCCCCAGGCCCCGGCCGTGGTCCCCCGCTTCCAGTAGAACCCGCCGATGATCGCCGCCCCGGCCCCGCTGAACAGCGCGCCGGCGAAGGCGAAGAACATCAGGATGTATTGCGTTTGCTTGAACAGCAGGCTGAACAGGAACGCGAACCCCGCCACGCCCACGACCGCCAGCCGCAACGCCCGCAGGTGTTGCCGCGTGTCCATCGGCCGTTTCCGCAACGGCACGATGAGGTCCTGCACCAGGATCGTTCCCCAGGAGTGCATCATGGTCGCGTCCGTCGAGATCAGCGCGAAGAACATGATCGCGGCGAACATCCCCCGGATCACCGTCGGCAGCATGATCCCCAGCGCGGCGGGCACCTCCATCTGCGTGCGTAGCGCCGGGTTCTCGATGTGCGCGAGCGCCTGCCGCACGGCCGCGGCCCCGGCGGCGAACCGCGGGTGGTGCAGGAAGCAATACGCCGAGGTGCATAGGATCGTGAGCATCAGCGTGCGCGCCTCGTTGCGCCACGGGCCGAGGATGGCGCCCATCTTTTGCTCGTGCGCGTTCACCGCCGCCGAGCGGAAGCCGTGCCCGGCCTGCGAGCTCTGCCAGCCGTAGGCCGCCGCGAAGATCGCGATGAGCATGAACCACAGGTTGAAGTCCTGCGTCGCGCTCGTGTTGAACGGGTTGAACAACGACTGTCCCGCCGGCCGGTCCCGCATCGCCCGGGAAACGTCCGTCCACGCGAACATCCACACCAGCGCCACGGCCACGAACAGGTAGAACACCAGCGAGATGATGCCCTCCACGCAGTCCACGATCATCAGCGTGAGCTGGCCGCCGACGCACGTCATCAGCACGCCCGGGGTCAGCAGCAGCGTCATCACCACCGCGTAGGTCGGCACCGTCAGCCCGCCGGGGAGGTGCAGCGTGTCCGGGAACCCGCAGAAATACACGAAGAACCGCCCGCCCACCGCCGGATAGATCCCGTAGGCGATCAGCCCGGACCCGAACGCCAGCGCCCCCGCGAACAGCCGGAACGCCTTCGAGTAACGGACCTCGAAGAACTGCGCCATCGTCATCACCCGGCTCTCCCGGTAGCGGTAGATGACAAACCCCGACAGGAGGATGAACAGCCACACGGCGTTGTTCGCCTGCAGCCACCACGACAGCGTGAACCCCGCCACGAAGAACTGCTCGAACGCCGCCACCGCCGAGATCGCCCCGAAGCCCGCCTCCCCGCTCGCCGCCGCCACCAGGTAGCGCCCCGCCACGCGGTCCGCCGCCATGAACGCCGCCACGCTCCGCGAGTATCGGCGCGTCTTCGCCGCGATGAGCGCGACCAGCACCAGCGGCACGAGCACCATCATCCAATCCAGGGGGTGTAGATTCATGGGTGGAGGGTTTCTGGGAAAGTTCTGGGAGGGATCCGCTCCGTCGGGTCCGCCGTTTTCGCAAACCGCGTTCTTTCCCAACGCGGCAGACCCGACGGAGCGGATCCCTCCCGGGTCACGGCCCCGGCGTGACGCGCAGGAGCCGCGCGGCGTGGGCCGGGATGGTCGCCGTCACCTTCCCGGCCACCGGCGCGAGGTCCCGCTGCCGCCACAGGTCGCGCACCCGGCAGGAGGCCCCGCCGCCGGCCAACCCGAGTTCCGCCAGCGTGACCTCCACCGCGGCCTCGGCCCCGTCGCGCGTGTTGAACAGCGCCACGTATTTCCCCCCGCCCGCCGCGGCCTCCGGCGGCGCGTCGGCCACCCACGCCACCGCCGCAGCCGCTCGAACTGTGACAGGAGCAGCGGCCATTCGTCCCAGAGATCATCGGACACCCGCCACGTGTTCGCGTGCCGGACCGCGTGCGCCGCCTCGCCCACGGGCGTCTCCCTCGGCGACATGCTCAACACCATCGGCCGCCCCGTCTTGTCAATGGCCCGGCGGATCGCCTCGATCTCCGCCCGGCGGAACGCATACGGCCGGGAAAGGTCGTCCGCCTTGACGAGGTCCACCCCCCAGCCCGCCAGCATCGCGAACACCGAGTCGTAATATTCCTGCGCCCCCGGCTTGGTCATGTCCACGCCATACATGTCCCCGTTCCACCCGCAGACGTGCGCCGTGTCCGCGATGTCGGCCGCGTGAAAGGGTGTCCCCCGGATCGGCGTGTTCTGCCCCACGACCCCGCGCGGGATGCCGCGCATCAGGTGGAGGCCGAACTTCAGCCCCCGGCCGTGAACGTAGTCGGCCAACGGCCGGAGGCCCGCCCCCTCCCGGCTCGACGGAAACCGGTTCGGCGCCGGGTTCAACCGCCCGAACTCGTCGTGCGTGACCTCCGGCTCCTGCCGGTAGGCGAACCCGTGGGCCTGCGGCTCACACCACTGGTGGTCCACCGTGACGTATTGCCAGCCGAACCGCGCCAGCCGCGCCGCCATCACGTCCGCCTGCGCCTTGGTCTGCGCCTCGTTGACGCTCACCCCGAAACAGTCCCAACTGTTCCACCCCATCGGCGGGGTCGGGGCCCACCGGAGGAATTCCGGCGGCGGGGCGGCGGCGGCGGCATCCTGGGCGGAAGAAACGGGGATCATGGTCAACGGCAGCACGCCCAGCAGGAACGCGGGCAGTGCGCGGGGGATTTTCATTCCCGCTCAATCCACGCTGCCCTCCCCGACTTAGCAGCCCGCGACCGGAGCGAAAAACCCTCCCCAAAACCCCGGGAGGGACCCCCTCCGTGGGGTCCGCCACCTTCGCAAAGGACACCCTATCCGGAAACGGCGGACCCGACGGAGCGGGTCCCTCCCGGCCCAAACCTACCCCCGCCGCGCCGATAACGTTTCCCGCTCGTAACGCCGCGCCTCCTCCAGCCACGCCATGCCCACCGACACCCCCTGCCGCCGGCAGTGCTCGTCCCACACCGCGCCAAACGGCAGCGTCTTGCTCTCCTCCAACAGCGCCAGCCGGCCCGTGAAATCCCCGGCCGCCTCCAGGTCGCGCAACGCCCCCGCCGGCTCCAGCAGCGCGAGCAGCAGCGCCTTCAGCGCGTTGCGCGTGCCGATGGTCCACGCCGCCACCCGGTTGATGCTCGCGTCGAAGAAATCCAGCCCGACGCGCGTCCGCCCCAGGAACCCCCCGCGCACGGTCTCCTCCATCACCGCGCGCGTCGGATCGTCGAGCAGCACGACGTGGTCGCTGTCCCAGCGCACGCCCCGGGAAACGTGCAGCAACAATCCCGGCACGAACCCGAGCACCGCGGAAACCTTGTCCGCGATGCTTTCCGTCGGGTGGAAATGCCCCGCGTCCAGGCACAACAGCTTCTGATGCCGCGTCGCGTAACCCAGGTAAAACTCGTGCGAACCCACCACAAAACTCTCGCTGCCGATGCCGAACAGCTTGCTCTCCACCGCGTCCAGGTGGTGCGCCGGGTCCAGAATCTCCGCGAACACCGCGTCCAGCGACTCCGCCAGCCGCTCGCGCGGCCCCCGCC
>CAXTFX010000241.1:0-1011 GCA_964243185.1 uncultured Chthoniobacterales bacterium | reverse complement strand
GCCCCCGCCGGTCCACCGGCGTGTCCTTGCTCCCGTCGGGCACCCAGACGTTCGTCACCGTCGGCGTCCCCAGCGCCCGGCCCAGCGCGGCGCCGATGCGCCGGCAAACGATCCCGTGCTCCACCCAGAACCGGCGCACGCCCGCGTCCCGGTGCGAGAGCGTCGCCCCGTCGCCCGCCAGCGGGTGGGAAAAAAACGTGCCGTTGAAGTCCAGCCCGTGCAGCCCGCGCGCCTTGGCCCAGTCCACCCAGCTCCCGAAGTGCTCCGCGGTGAGTTCGTCGCGAGGCACCTTGCCCGGGCCGCCCTTGCCGAAGTCCGCGTAGGAGGCGTGCAGGTTCAGCCGGTGCCGGCCGGGGATGAGCGCGAGCGCCTGTTCGAGGTCGGCGCGCAGCTCGTCCAGCGTGCGCGCCTTGCCCGGATAATTCCCCGTCGCCTGGATGCCCCCGCCGCCGAGCGTGGCCCCTGGCGACTCGAAGCCGCCCACGTCGTCCCCCTGCCAGCAGTGCAACGAGATCGGGACGCCCGCGAGCGTGCCCAGGGCCGCCTCGGTGTCCACGCCTAGCGCGGCGTAACGTTCCTGGGCGTGAGCGTAGAAGGGTTCCGGGTCGGAGGAGTGCATGGGCGGGAGAGGTGGGGGGGAGGGGTGTTCCCGCGCTCTTACCCGAGCTCCCCCCGCCGCGCCACCCCGGAGAAGGGCCCCGGTCCTTTCCACCCGGCCCGTCGCCCGCGCGGTTTCAGGTCGGAACGCGGGCGGACGGCCCCCGTTCCCGCAATACCGGACCTGCCTTGCCCCAGACGGTCCCCCTCCGCCGCGAACCGGACCCGCTCCCCTAGGGAATGGGCGCCGTTCCCCGGAACCCGGACCCCGACCGCGCCGCGCCTCCCCCCGGATTCTCCACGACCGGCTCCGGCTTCCGCGCTGTCGATAAGAAACGGCGTTCCCCGCCGATGAGAAAAAGCACGCGGAACCCCTTTGTAAGATAATACAAAGACTTGCGCGCCGCCCGGCAG
>CAXTFX010000240.1:0-7139 GCA_964243185.1 uncultured Chthoniobacterales bacterium | reverse complement strand
CGGGTGAGCAACGAATCCGTGGAGGCGCGGCTGTTGACGGACATTGAGAAGCTCAAGCGCCTGACGGCCGGCGCGAGTCCGGCGGGCGCGAAGGTTTACGTGCTGCCGCTCAACCCGGGAGCCGTGGCGGACGACGGGGAACTGCAATACGCCGTGCTGGGGCCGAGGGCGGCTTCCGTTTCCGGCACGACGAGCACGGAGGCGCGGCGGTTCATCGAGGAAACCACCGCGGCAGACCGGCCGCGGGTAAACCGGAACGCCATCGTGTTGGCCGTGCCTTCCCACGACGGGTTGGACACCGCGCGGCGGAAGATCCGCGACTACATGGGCTGGGAGGAGGTGCGGGAGATGTTGAAGGGGCAGGAGCTTGACCCCCTGCGTCAGGACCGTCTCGCGAGCGAGGTCGAGGCGGCGCTCAAGAACATCAGCCCGGCCATCGAGCAGGCGTATAACCTGGTCACCACGGTCGGGTCCAACGGCGACATCCAGACCTTCAAGCTCACGGTGGGCGGGGACGTGTTGTTCAACGTCATCAAGGGCAGCGAGCAATCGCGCATCCGCGACACGCCCATCAGCGCGGACGCCCTGCTGCCCGGCGGGCCGTATGACCTGTGGCGGGACGGCGAGACGGCGCGGCGGGTGAAGGACCTCGTGGGGGCCTTCGCGCAGAACCCGAAGCTGCCGAAGATGCTCCGGCGGAAGGAGATTCTGGATACGCTGACGGACGGGGCACGACAGGGCTTCTTCGTCCTGCGCGTCCTGCGTCCCGACCGCTCCGCGCGCACGATCTGGCGGCAGGAGACGGAAGCCGCCGACCTGGCGGAGCCGAGCCTGGAAGTGGTGTTGCCGGAAGCGGCCGAACTGACACAAATCCCGCCGACCCTGCTGTTGCCAGGCACGTTGCCCGAACTGTGGCCGACGACCGGGAAGGCGCAGGTGACGCTGGGCGACATGGTGGCGTATTTCGCCGGTGGCCGGGTGGTGCAAGTGCGGCGGGAAGTCGCGGATGGCCAGAGCTACGAGGAACCCGTGTCCATCCCGCAAGCGTCGCGCGCCGTTGTGGTCGCCGCGGTGACGGCTGCCATTGAAAAGGGTCGGCTCTGGCTTACGGCCGGAGCGGCGAGCCTTTGCGGCGAACCCATCCCCGCCGGCGTGCTCACCGATGCGGGCATCCTCCGCGCACCGCCGGCCGCGTTGGACGTGCATGATCTGTTGCCCGACGCGTTGCCGGAAGCGTGGACGGGGGAGGAAACCACGGCCCTTGGGCTTTCGACCTGCCTGTCGCAAACGGCGGGGGAGACGCTGCCGTGGAGCACGGTCCGGGAGGCCATTGACGGGGCGTTGCGGGCGCGGACACTGGAACGCACCGTGGACTCCGGCCCGTGGCCATGTCCGTTAAGCGGTGCAGCGGCGGTGAAGCTCCGGGTCTTCAAGAGCAAAGTCGGCGAGGAGACGCAGACGAAGCCGAAGCCAGTCCAATCTGGAACGAAGGTCGCCGAGGCGGAACTGCAATCGTCGGAGATTCAGGACCTCGCGGACATCATGGGTGACCTGTTGGGAGCCACCGTGGGCACGCCGCTGAAGTTCAAACTGAAGATCGAGTTGGGAGAGGAAAACGCGCCGGCAACCGCCGCGAAGGTTCAAGCGATCAACGCCATGCTGAAGAAGATCTCGGACGGGTTGGAGTTGCGGTGAAACCTCACAAGCCGGAAAAAGTGTCTGGGGTTTGCCAGACGACGTGATCAAGCGAGGAAACTGGAGACCGTCATGGTAGGCGATCAGAAATCATTGCGGGCGTGGCAACTGAATCTTCGGCGTCACCTCATTGATAAAGGCGTGGGGATCTGCCCCGCACGCAATCAAAAACTCCAGCCACTCCAGGAGATCTAAACGACGCTCGCCCCGCTCGGTGCGACTAACCCAGAGTTGCGTGCGGTTGAGCCGATCAGCCAGATCCTCCTGGCTGAGTTCGGCCTTCTGCCGGGCGGCCCGAAGCATGGCGACGATCAGGTCATAAGGTTCTGAGTAGATGGTTTTGTGCCCGGTGCGCCGGGATTTGGTAGGTTTCCCGTCGGAAGGTCGTTTAGCCATGTTCCACGATGGTCGGGTTCAGAAACAGAATATCTAAAGTAGATAGTCCAAAAACGATTGACTCTCCTCGCTGGCTCGCTATTCTGGGCAGCGAGATGAACCAAATCACCCTTGAAGAGGTCTGCCGACGTGGCCTTGAACGCGGCCAGGAGTATCTGGACGCCGAGTGGCGGGGAATGCACGCGAAAGCCAACTGGCGGTGCCTGGCCTGCAAAACGGTGCGCCTCCAAGCCTCCCGCGTAATCCTTCTGCAAACCCGTGAGGGCACCACGGGCTGCCCGCGGTGCCGCACGACGGATAATCGGCAACGCGCAGATCGGAAGCGGCAGGAGCGCGTGGACGCTCTTCTGCGCGAACGCGGCGGGGGGCAGTGTTTGGACGGGCTTCCCCCGTCGAGCAACGCCCGGGTGCGCTGGCAGTGCGCCCGCTCTGACCATCCCCCTTTCACGGCCACCCTGGAGGAGTTAGTCGGCGGCAGGGGAGGCCGCTGGTGCCCCCGCTGCACGGACCGCAGCGGGGAGAGCTATCATCCCGATCCCCGCGTGCTTTTCGACCGGAGCTGGAACTAACCGGGTAATATCGGTGCTGCCAACAACATGATTTCTCGTCCAACGCAACGCGCCCGCCAGCGTCCGGCAGATTGTTCCAACGAATGACGCTCCGGCACCCAAGGTTTTGAAACAAGGCTAACCTTTACGCTAATTTGATGACCACCAACAACCGCGCCTCTACAGTTCAACGCCGGGGAACCGACAAACTGGTCTCCAACGTTCGAAAGCCAACGGGAGGTTGCCTGCAAATCGCCGGGGGAAAGTTCGTGACCGCCAGGGTGCCAGGATTCGGTGACCTGCGCACCGCTTCGAACCAACAACTCGGCCAGTCGCGCCGTGTTCTCCACCGGAACGACTACAGCCAGCCGCCGGAAGAAGCGCGGCATCCCGTTTTCGAGCACGGAGCCGCGCGGGCTGAGCAGGTTCCAACCATGCCCGTGGGCCACTTGGGCGCCGAGGGGCAGCAGGTCACTTTCGTCCCCGCCGGTGCCGTGGAGCAACAGCAGGGTGCCCGCGGCCCCAGGGGAACCTGCCGCTGCCGGCACGAAGCGATGCACCAAGCCGGGTGACAAGGATGGAGAGAAAGGCGGGCTCATCTATTTGGGCTTTCCTTCCGGCTGGAGGGCCGCCGGCAGCGTCAGCGCCGGCAGCCGCGCCTCGATCTGCGCGCGGCGCGGCTCCAGCCAGGCCGGCAGCTTGAGGTCGGCGCGCAGCTCATCGGCCGTGGCGGTTCCCGCGGCTTCATCAGATAGTAATCCACCTGCGCGCGGTTGATGGGTTGAATCGCCGCCTCGGTTCTCTTCCCTTTGGACCAGTTCCGCGGCCGCATTTTCCGCTCGGGTTACCAACAGAAAACGCTCCTTCCTCAAGGGGCCAAAATGAGCCGCCGTTGCGGCGTCGAGAACCTGCCTCAATGGGCCACTGGCTTGGGCGACCTGCGCGCCGGACAAGTTGGTGTGGAACGTGACGAGCGCCTGCTTCTCCCCGAAAGGTTCGCTCCGGGAGCCGACCAGCCAGAGCACGTAGCTTTGCTCGGGTTCCAGGCCGGCCACGGCCAGTTGCAACAGGTCCAGCGGGCCGACCTGGTTGACGGAAACGGTGGCGCTCGCCGGGCTCTGGTCGTCCCAGGGCGGCAGGAGACGAAGGTGTGAGGCGTTCCCCGCGTCACCGAGCGGGATCAGGTTCGACGTGCCCCCGCCCTCCGGCACCGCTCCGGGGACATAGACAAGCGCCTGGGGCTGCTGGCCGACGGGGATGGTCGCCACGACCCGGTTGGCGAGGGTGTCGAGCACCGCCACCGCATCCTGGTTTTCCAGGCCGACATACACCCGCGACCCGTCCCCCGCTCCCCAGATACCGTGCGGCAGATCGCCGGTCGGGATCGTGGCTATCAGGACGGGCGGCTCGCCGCGACGGTAAACCTTCACCACGTTCTCCCCGCCGACCGTCACGTAAGCGAACTTCCCGTTGGCGTTCTCCACCAGCGCGACGTGGTTGGTGATCGGCCCGGTTTCCAGGGTCGCCAGGATGCGAAACGGGGGCTGCCCGCTCATCACCTGCGTCCGGCCCGAGTCCTTGAGCGTGAACCAGACTTCATCGCCGTCCGGGCTCACGGCCAGGTTCGGCGAGAACGGGCTGGCCTGCGGGACGCGGGCGACAACCCCGTAGGTTTGCGTGTCCACCACCGCCAGCTCCGGCGTGAAGCTGGAGGGGATGAAGGCGAGACGTCCATCCGGCCGGAAGAGCACCATCCCGGGGCCGTTGGCGGTCAACACGCGGCGCGTTTCCCGCATCGTTGCCGCGTCAATGACCGAGACGTAATCCTCGCCTCGCACCGTGACCCAGAGTTCCCGGCCGTCTGGGGTGAAGAACCCTTCGTGCGGCGAGCGGCCGACGTAAGTGACGCCCTTGATCCGGTTGGTCGCCGTGTCGATGAACGTGACCGAGTTGGAGCCGACCGAGATGACGGCCAGCGTGCGGTGGTCCGGCGAGAAGCCGAGTCCGTGGACAAGCAACTGTCCCCGATACAGGGCGCTCAACGCCCCGGGTAACGGGTCGCCGAGACGGATGACCCCGAGGAGCCGGTCCGTGCCGGGATCAATGACGGAAACGGTGTTCGAGGTCTGGTCGCCGGTGTAAACGCGGTCCCGGCTGGAGACGGGGGGCGACGCGGCGCCGGCCGGGGACGGCACCGGGGGCAGGGTGGCCGTCCCCTCCCCCAAGGCCGCCAACCGAGCCCGGAGCACTTTAATCTCCTGGTCCTGCGCTACGATGATCTCCTGCGCCAAGCGTCGCAGGGCGGGGTCCTTGCCGTGCAGCAGGAACGGCTTGGCCATGTCGATGGCACCTTGATGGTGCGGAATCATCATGGCCGCGAAATCATGGTCGGGGTCGCCCGTCATGGGGACGGCCGCCATGTCACGGTCCATCTTCTCCATGCTTTCCATCATCAGCCGCGCAAACTCCGCGTGAGCCCCCGCCGGCGAGGCGGCGTGTTGGGCGTGCGTAACGGGCGGTGGGGGCGGCGCGGCGATGGAGCTGGCCATCGGGCAAATGACACCGACTAGCGCCAGGGCCGAAAGGGTCGTGCTTGGTCTCGACTTGAGGTTCATAAGTTCGCTTCTCAAAAGCCAGGGTTAAACGTTTAGTTCGTCACCGGGATCACGAAGTGAACGACGCCTTGATCCAGGGTCTGGTGGTTGGCGTTGACGAGTTCGATCAACACCTTGTGCGCCTCGGCCGGCAGTCGGGTGATGATGATGGCCTCCCCGCTGGCGTCCGCCCAGTGCCAGGGCAGGTCATCCACCGTCACGTGGACGTGGCCGATGCGCGGCGACACCGCGAGGGCGGCCGGGCCGAACACCTGCACGATGCGCAGGTTCTCATCCTGCACGCCGCCGGTGAAGAAGCTGTCGGCCTTTTCCGGGCTGAGGTTTTCAAACGGCAACACCGCGACGGACTTTTCGATGGCGGCCGCGCGCGTGGCGCGAGCGTGAAACCACCAAGCCGGGGTGCCGATGGCGGTCGCGAGCAGCAGGGCCGATAAAACGGCTACACGCGCCGGACGCGCCTGTCGCGGGTTTCTCCAAAACGTGCCCGGCATCCGTTCCTGACACCGGCGCAGCGTGTCGAGCAACTCGCGCGCAGATTGGGGACGTGCGCCGGGGTCGGCTTGCAGCATGGAACTGATCGCGGCGAGCAACGGCTTGGGCACGTGCGCGGCGGCGAGTTGCTCCACCGGCAAGGGCTGTTGCAACTGCTTCTCGTGAATTTCCGTCAACGTTCGACCGCTGAACGGCGTGCGCCCGCAGAGCAGATACCAGAGCGTGATGCCGAGCGAGTAGATGTCCGAGCGTAAGTCGATCCGTTCGTCGTCACGCGGGGCGAATTGTTCCGGGCTGGCGAAGCCAGGCGTGCCCACGAAGGCACCGCGGGTATGGTCAAGGCCGAGCGCCGTCTCGGCCGAGACGCCTTTCGCCAAGCCGTAATCAATGACTTTGACGGTGAACGCATTCGCTCCGTCGCGCTCGGCCTGGCCAGACACGAGCATGATGTTGCTCGGTTTGAGGTCGCGATGCACGACCCCGCACCCCTCCGCCGCGGCCAGGGCACGCGCGACCTGCACGCCAACTTCCAAGGCGAGCGCGGGCGAGAGCGGCCCGTCACGGCGCACCTTCTGTTCAAGGGTTTCGCCCTCGACCAGCTCCATCGCGTAGAAGCATTCCCCCTCGCGTTCGCCGTAGTGGAAGACGGTGGCCACGTTGGGATGCCGCAGCCGGGCCGCCGCCCGGGCTTCGCGCAGAAACCGCGCCCGGGTGTCCGGCTGGCTGGCGTAGCGGTGGGCGATGACCTTCAGGGCCACCGTCGAGCCGAGCACCGTGTCCCGCGCCCGGTAGGTGACGCCCATCGCCCCGGAGCCGAGTTCTTGGAGGGTGCCATCGCCGTCGGCCGCGATCTCGAAGTGGCCGTAGCGACGCGCCCCGCCCTCGCCCCAGGCGGGGTCAACCGGCGCGAGACCGCCAGCCGCGGGCCGGTCCGCATCGTCCGCCTCCCACGCGAAGTTAAACAGGCAACGCAGACATTCTCCGTCGGCACCACGCCGGATGAGCGGCTGGTGGCACGAGCTGCAAATCTCCACTGGCTCGCGGGGATGCAAAATTCCGTTCTCGTCCGCGTCAGATGCCTCCGGATTCATCAGGGTCGGGTGTCGAATCGGCAAACGTCACAACAGGTTATCACGCTTGCCGAGCGCGACGTCTCAGGAAAACCGCCGGCATCGTGAACCCGCGTCCGTCCGTTCAAGCGTGGACGAAAATTCCTTGGACTTTTTTTAGATGCCCGCGTCGGGATCTGTAGGAACCGACAAGCCGACCACTTCGCCACGCCACGGTGGAAGTCGCGCGGAAAGCAATTCACGCAACTGCTGCCAGCCTGGTTGGGCGGCCACCGCCTCCTTCGGCGTGAACTCGTTGGGGTTCTCCGACCACCATTGGAGCC
>CAXTFX010000239.1:0-7259 GCA_964243185.1 uncultured Chthoniobacterales bacterium | reverse complement strand
CCGCCGTAGAGCTGCGCGGTGATGGCGCGGTCCTCCGCGTTGTTCTCCGGGATGTCCGTATCGAGCAGGTAGAGGTTGATGCGGCCGATGGCCAGTTTCCAGACCTTGGCAAACACCTCGCGACCGGGAAGTTCCACGCGGACCTTCAGCGGCTCGGCATCCGGCTGGCCGCCGGGCCGGATCTCCTGCACGGGCAGGTTGGAAAAGTTCTGGTTGAGCTGGACGGCCTCCTGCCAGCCCTCGCGGTTGATCTGCTGGCGGAAATAGCCGTGGCGGTAGAGCAAACCGACCGCGCAGAACGGCAGGTCCAGGTCGGAGGCGGACTTGCAGTGGTCGCCCGAAAGGATGCCCAGGCCGCCGGAGTAGTTCGGCACGGACTCGTGGAAGCCGAACTCGGCCGAGAAATACGCCACGAGCTCGCCCCGTGCGCTGGCGTCGCCCCCCAGAGTGCCCGTGGCCTTCGCCCGCAGCTTCCCATAGGTGTCCGGCCGGGCCAGGTAGGCGCGGAACTTTTCCGGGACCCCGCGCAACTCCCCCAGGAATTGCTCGTCGCGCGCCAGCTCCTCCAACCGGGCCTGCCGGCAGAGTTGCAACATCCGCAACGGGTTGTGGTTGGTGCGTTCCCAGAGCGCCTCGTCCAGGTGGCGGAACAGCTTGCGCGCGGCCGGCTCCCAGCTCCACCACAGGTTGTAAACGATCTCGCGCAGCGGTTCGAGCGCCGCGGGCAGGCGGGGGACGACGTTAAAGGTTTGGAGCGGTTGCGGCATAAGTGAGCGTGTTTTCCCTGGGGTTCCCTTTTTCGGAACGCCGATTCTAGCCGCCGGGCCGCCGCCGGCAAGCGCCGGTTGCCTGCCGCTCCTATTCTTCGTCCGAGTCAGCCAGCAGCGCCCCGACCTCCACCCGCAGGTCAGGCAATGCCTCCGAGACGATCATTTCCCCTGCTCGGTGAACCCTGGCCCGACGGTAACGTCCCCCCTGTGGTTCGCGGTGGACCTCGACGGTCCCCCTGCCAGGCAAGATGATCCAGTATTCCCCGATCCCCGCCTCGGCGTAAACCGCGAGCTTCGCGCGGTCACGCTCCTCTGTCGTGATGCTGACTTCCATCGTTAACAAGGCGGTGGAGGGATGATGGCGACGGTATTCCGACCGGGTCCAGCCCGTGACGACGGCAATATCCGGTTCGATTTCCGAATCGGCGAGGGTCAAACCGCTTTCCGTCCGCACGAGCAAACCGGGCCTCAGCGCCCCGGACACCAGTGCCTCCAAACTGCTGACGAGGTAAACGTGCTCGGGAGAACTGATCATCCGCTCACAAATGACTCCCCGGATGAGTTCCGTGCGCTTGTCCCCGAAGAAAGCCTCTCCCAGCGCATGGTATTCCGCCACGGTGAACAGCTTCTCCGCTGGAGGTGCCGCGGTCATGGGCCCGAGCGTAAGTCCCCACGGGCTGTTTGTCACCTCCATCGTCCAAGCTAGATTTGCCGATGCTCTCAGCAACTTCCTCCGCGTCGGCCACCCCGCGGGTTTCCCAGGCGGAGATCGAGGCCAAGGGCCGGCAGATCTTCGCCCGCATCACGGCGGACAAACGCCTGCCCGACGCCCTGAGCCCCGCGCACTGGATGGCCAAGGTGATGGGCTGGACGATGGGCAACGAGGCGCTCAAGACGCAGACCCTGCGCTTCGTGGACGTGCTGCCCAGCCTGCGGGAGAACCCCAGCGTCGTCGGCCACCTCGCGGAATACTTCGGCGGGCGGGACGGCGGGCTGGCCGGGCCGCTGCGCTGGGGCCTCGGTCTGAGCCGTTTCGCGCCGGGGCTGGCGGGGCTGGCCGTGCGGCTCGGCGTCGGCGGCATGGCCCGGCAGTTCATCACCGGGCGCGACGGCCGGGAGGCGGTGCCCGCGCTGCGGAAACTCCGGCGGCGGGGCATCGGCTTCACGGTGGACATCCTCGGGGAAGCCGTGGTCTCCGAACGGGAGGCCGGCGAATACGCGGCCCGTTACCTCGAACTGATCGAAAGCCTCGCGGCCGAGGCCCGGTCCTGGAAGCACTCCGACCAGCTCGAAGGCGCCCCGCGGCACGCGCCCGGCGGGCACCCCATCCCGAAGGTTAACGTTTCCGTCAAACTTTCCGCGTTGTATTCGCAGATCGTCCCGACGGACCCGGAGACGGCCATCGCCAAACTAAAGGACCGCCTGCGCCCGCTCTGGCGCCGCGCGCGGGAGCTGGGGGTGTTCATCAACCTCGACATGGAGCACACGGCGTTGAAACAACTCACGCTGGACCTGTTCCAGAGTTTATTGAGTGAGGACGAGTTTGCCGGCTGGCCGGACGCGGGGCTGGTGATCCAGGCTTACCTGCAAGACTCGGCCGCGGACTTTGAAACGTTGTTGGATTGGGCGAAAGCCCGCGGCCAGCGGGTCACGGTGCGCCTGGTCAAAGGCGCTTATTGGGACTACGAAACCGTCGTGGCCAGACAACGCGACTGGCCGGTGCCCGTTTACCTGAAGAAGCCCCAGGCCGACGCGAACTTCGAGCGTATCTCGCGCCGGATGCTGGAAAACGCCGGGCACGTCTATGCGGCGTTTGGCACGCACAACGTCCGCTCGATGGCGCACGCCATCGCGTATGCGGAAAAACTCGGCCTCACCCCGCGCGACTATGAAATTCAGATGCTCTACGGCATGGCCCCGGACATCAAAGATGCGCTGGTCGGTTTAGGGCATCGCGTCCGCGAGTATTGCCCCGTCGGCGAACTGTTGCCCGGCATCGCGTATTTTGTCCGGCGGCTGCTCGAAAACACCTCCAACGAGGGCTTCCTGAAAGCCAAGTTCTCCGCCGCCGAACCAGGGGTGGAACTCCTACGCGACCCGGTGGCCATTCTGGGCCCGAACGGTTTGGACGCCAGCCCGAACTCGTTCGAGGGCCCGGCGCCGCACGCGAGCGCTTTCGTTAACGGTCGAACCCCCGCGCTGAACGGAAACGGGTCCCGTAACGGCCACCGACCGGAACCGGGCCGTTTCGAGAATGCCCCGCCGACCGATTTCACGCTGGAAACGAACCGACGCAAAATGCGCGACGCCCTGGCCGCCGAGCGCGCCGCGTTCGGCCGGGACTGGCCACTGGTCATTGGCGGCGAGCGGGTCACGACCGGCGGATGGATTGATTCCATTAACCCGTCGCGTCCCTCCGAGGTCATCGGTCGGGCCGCCCGCGCCACGGTCGAGCACGCCGCCCGCGCCGTCGAAACCGCCGTGTCCGCGGCCCGGTCCTGGTCGCGCGTCCCGGCGGAAACCCGCGCGACGATCCTCGACCGTCTGGCGGAACTCATGGACGCCGAGCGATTTGCGCTGGCCGCGCTCGAGGTTTACGAGGTCGGCAAGCCGTGGGCCGAGGCGGATGGCGACGTGGTGGAGGCGATTGATTTCTGCCGCTTCTACGCCGCCGAGATGCGCCGCCTGGGCCGGCCGCGCCGCACGGAGCCGATGGTCCCCGGCGAGGTGAGCGAGGAGGAATACCTGCCGCGCGGCGTCGGGCTGGTGATCGCGCCGTGGAACTTCCCGCTGGCGATCCTCTGCGGCATGACCGTGGCGGCGCTCGTCACGGGCAACGCCGTGTTGATGAAGCCGGCCGAGCAGAGCGGCATCGTCGCGGCCCGGCTGATGGCCTTGGCAGAACGCGCGGGGTTTCCCGCCGGCGTGCTGAACCTCATCAGCGGCCACGGCGAGGACGTGGGCGCGTTCTTGGTCGAGCACCCGCGGGTGGATTTCATCGCCTTCACCGGCTCCAAGGAGGTCGGCCTGAAGATCTGGGAGGCGGGCGGGCGCACCCGGCCGGGGCAGACGCAGCTCAAGCGGGTGGTCTGCGAGATGGGCGGCAAGAACGCACTGATCGTGGACGCGGACGCCGACCTGGACGAGGCCGTGTTGGGCGCGACGTATTCCGCCTTCGGTTTCCAGGGCCAGAAGTGCTCCGCGTTGTCGCGTTTGATCGTGTTGGAGGAGAACTACGACCGCTTCGTGGAACGGCTCGTGGAGGCCACGAGCTGCCTGCGCGTCGGCCCGCCGGAAGAACCGGGCGTGCAGGTCGGCCCGGTGGTTGACCGGGAGGCGTTCGAGCGCATCCACCGTTACATTGAGATCGGCCGGGGCGAGGCCACGCTGGCGTTCCAGGGGCAACCGCCGGCAAACGCGGGGGAGGGCTACTTCGTCCCGCCGACGATCTTCACGGACGTGAAACCCGATGCCCGCATCGCGCGCGAGGAAATCTTCGGTCCCGTGCTGGCGATCCTGCGCGCGAAGGACTTAACCGAAGCTCTACACATCGCCAACGACACCGAGTTCGCCCTGACCGGCGGCTGCTACTCGCGCAGCCCGGCCAACCTCGCCCGGGTCCGCCGCGAGCTGCGCGTGGGCAACCTGTATCTCAACCGCACCATCACGGGTGCCATCGTCGGCCGTCATCCATTCGGCGGTTTCGCCATGTCCGGCGGCGGCACGAAGGCGGGCGGGCGCGATTACCTGATCAACTTCCTCCATCCGCGCGTGGTGACGGAAAACGTCTTGCGCCGCGGCTTTGCCCCGGTGGAGGATGGCGAGGCCGAGCCGCAACTGGAAGGCGCGGCGGCCAGCGGAAGCCACGGAATATGAGCGCGACCATCCTCATCCGATCCAGGCTTCACACCGCGGAAGAACTCCTTCGATTTCCGAAGGGTGACCGCCGGCGCGAACTGGTGCGTGGCAAATACTATTTCACCATGTTTCCCGGTTTTGAGCACGGCGCGTTGGCAATCGATCTTGGCTACCACCTGCGTCATTTCTTGCGCGGCAGGAAGTTGGGCAGGTTGGTGACTGAAGCGGGCTTCAAAATGGAGAAAGCGCCCGACACCGTGCGGTTCCCGGATTTAGCGTTTGTCGTGCAGGGCCGTTTGCCCGCCCAAGGTCGCCTGCCGGTCGGTTTTCTCTCGGGTGCGCCGGACTTGGCCGTGGAGGTGCTGTCACCGACGAACACCGGCGCCGAGATCAAGAGAAAGCTCGCGTTCTATTTTGCCACGGGAGCACGCTTGGCCTGGGTCGTTCATCCAGCGAAACGCACGGCTGCCGTGCTTCGGCCAAACCGTGAATCGCGGCTGCTCCACGAGGGCGACACCCTCGATGGGGAGGACCTGCTGCCCGGCTTCACCCTGCCGTTAGCCGAGTTGTTCTCGGGCGACTAACCCTGCTGCCGCCCGGCAGTCTGCCGCCAGCGTCGCCACGTCCTCGGGCCGCGTGGCCCAGGAGCACAAGAAGCGGTAGCCGCGCTCGCCGATGAACTTGTAGAAGTGCCACCCCCGCGCGCGCAGGTCCGCGGCGACGGCGTCGGGAATCTCGACGAACACGGCGTTGGCCTCCGGCGGGTCGTTGAGCAGACGCAATCCGGGCACCGTCCGCAAGGCCGTCGCCAGCCGCCACGCGCAGGTGTTGGCGTGGGTGGCGTGTCGCAGCCACGCGCCGGTGCCGAAGCTACCCACGAACGGAGCGGCGAGATAACGCATCTTGCTGGCTAACTGACCGCCCTGTTTGACGCGGTAGTCGAAGTCGGCGGCCAGGGTCTTATCGAAGAACACCACGGCCTCGTTCATCGCCATGCCGTTCTTGGTGCCGCCGAGGGTGAGCACGTCCACCCCGGCCCGCCACGTCACCTCCGCGGGCGCGCAGCCGAGCGCGGCCACGGCGTTGGCGAAGCGGGCGCCGTCTATGTGGACGCGCAACCCCTTCGTCCGGGCGAGTTCCCCCAGCGCGCCGACCTCCTCCGGGGAATACACCGCCCCGAGTTCGGTGGACTGCGTCAGGGTCAGCGCGCGCGGCTTGTTGGAGTGCAACTCGCGCCGGCCGGCGAGCGCCCGTTCCACGGCCGCGGGCGTAACCTTGCCGCCGGGGCCGTCCACCAGGATGAGCTGCGCGCCGCCCGTGAAGAAGCCCGGGGCGCCGCACTCGTCCTGCTCGACGTGCGCCAGACCGTGGGCGACGACGGCGTGAAACGGCGCGCACAACTGCGCCAACGCGAGGGAGTTCGCCGCCGTGCCGTTGAACAGGAAGAAAACGGCGCAATCCGTCTCGAACGTTTCCCGCAGCAGGTCGGCCGCCCGTGCGGTCCACGGATCGTCGCCGTAGGAGGGCAGAAAACCGTCGGTGTTGGCGCGGGTCAGCGCGTCCCACGCCTCCGGGCAGATGCCGGCGGTGTTGTCGCTGGCGAACTCGTAGCGGTGCGTCACCGGGGTGTCGGCCCTCGCCTATTTGCCGAAATATTCGATGCGGCGAATATCGTTAGCTTTCGGCCAGAAGTGATTATCCAGGGTGAACAACCCAATGGTGAATCCAACGATCAACCCGTAAACCCCGTGGCCGAAAATCTGCGCGAAGCCCGTGCCGAATCCCCGGCGCTGGTAGCGCTTCATTGGGTGGTGCTCCAAAACGAAAATGCTGACCAGCAGCATGACCAGCACCCCGTGAATCAGGCCGGCGAACAACCCCGTGGCCCAGAACAGCGGGATGCCCATGTAGTCGAAGATCCACTTGTAAAAGACTGCGGAGAGGGCGCCGATGACCATGTGGATGACCATGCCCGGAGCGTGGGCGTTGTGGCGTTCGCGGGTGATCAAGGCCCCCACGGCGCGCACCACGTCAACGCGGAACATGCCTAAGCGGGCAGGCACCAGCATCAGGCTGGCCATCGCGAAACTGCCGATGATGCCGGCGATGAGCGGGATGATGATATGTTTCATGGGCTAAACGGAGCAGGAGAGGAAAAATTCTCGAAACGGAATCGGCGCCCGCCCCGGGTTTCGGATGCCCGCCCTCACGCTTTCCAAGCGGGAGAAGTTGGGCGAAAATCCCGGTCCGTCGCCGTTCGACCCCGCCATGCCTCCGACGCTCCCCGCGCCCCCGACGACCCCACCGTCCGCCGCCGCCGCTCCCCGGCTTGCCCGGCCGTGGCGCCCCCGCCTGCGCGCGCTCGCGCCCAACGAGCCGCGTGAGGATCGGCAGCAGGCTTCGCTAATCGCCGAGACGTCCTGGCGCGAGGCAGCCGGGCAATGCAAAGGCTCCGTGGTCGAGCTGGCGCGCAACAACTCGCATGCCATTTGCCGCGAGCGCGGCACGCCATGGGCCGAGAAGATCACCGGTGCGCCGGTGCCTTCGGGAACTTCGCTCAGCTCCTCGACGAAAATGGCGCCCTTGGCGCGCAGGCCCTCGACGATGCGCCGCATCGGCTCGAGCGAGAGC
>CAXTFX010000238.1:0-7264 GCA_964243185.1 uncultured Chthoniobacterales bacterium | reverse complement strand
CCTCGCCCGCGGCTACCGCGCCGGGCGGGCGCTGGCGACCGACGGGCACCACCGCGGCTCCCCCCGGCCCCGGCCCGAGGCGCTGGCGGCCATGTGCCGACTCCACGCCCGGGGGGAACCGCCGGCCTTCGCGGAAGGCTTCGGCCGCGGCTACCTTGCCGGGCTGGCCGAGGGGAGGCAGCCCTGAGCGGTCGGGCATCCGTCCCGGTGGGGCGCGCGAAGAACGTGGTATCTTTGCCCACCATGTTTGATCCCATTGAAAGCGTGCTCGACGACGTGCGCGCTGGTAAACCCGTCATTGTCACGGACGACGCCGACCGCGAGAACGAGGGCGACCTCATCCTCGCCGCCGAGCGGGCCACGCCCGAAAACATCGCCTTCATGGTCCGACACACCTCCGGGGTGATCTGCGCGCCGATGGACCCCGGCGAACTCGACCGGCTCCAACTGCCGCTGATGACCCCGCCGGCGGCCAACGCCGAGCGGATGCGCACGGCCTACACCATCTCCGTGGACGCCGCCGAGGGCGTCTCCACCGGCATCTCCGCCGCCGACCGCGCCCGCACCCTGCGCCTGCTGGCCGACCCGAACACCCAGCCCACCGACCTAGTGCGCCCCGGCCACGTCTTTCCCCTGCGCTACCGGGAGGGCGGCGTCCTGCGGCGGGCGGGGCACACGGAGGCCGCCGTGGACCTCGCGCGGCTCGCCGGGCTGCGCCCCGCGGGCGTCCTGGCCGAGATCGTCAACGACGACGGCACGATGGCGCGGATGCCCGACCTGCTCGCCTTCCGGGAGCGGCACGGCCTGCGGTTCTGCACCGTGCAGGACCTCATCAACCACCGGCGCAAGCGCGAGAAGCTCGTCACCCGCGTGGAGGTCGTGCGGATGCCGACGGACTACGGCGACTTCGATCTGCACCTCTACCGCAACACTTTGGACGACAAGCACCACCTCGCGCTGGTCAAGGGCACCATCCGCCCGGAGGATGCCGTCCTGGTCCGGGTGCATTCCGAGTGCCTGACCGGGGACGTGTTCGCCTCCCGCCGCTGCGACTGCGGCCCGCAGCTCCACCACGCCCTCGCCCAGATCGAGGAAGCCGGCGCGGGCATCCTGGTCTATCTGCGCCAGGAGGGCCGCGGCATCGGGCTGGCGGCGAAGATTCACGCCTACAAGCTCCAGGAGGAGGGCCTCGACACGGTCGAAGCCAACGCCCGGCTCGGCTTCGCGGCCGACCTGCGCGACTACGGCCTCGGCGCCCAAATCCTACAGGACCTCGGCGTGCGGCGCTTCCGGTTCCTGACCAACAACCCGCGCAAGGTCATCGGCCTGGAGGGCTACGGCCTGGAGATGGTGGACCGCGTGCCGATCCGGCCGTCTTCCAACCCGCACAACGAGCAGTATCTGGCGACCAAAAAGTTCAAGCTGGGGCACCTGCTGTGAGAAGGATGAAGGACGAAGGTTGAAGGCGGAGAACCGCAGACGGCGCTCTCTTCCGTAACTCCGCCCTTCCACCTTCGTCTTTCCATCCCTCATCCTTTTCTCCATGCTCAAGGTCCTGCCCAACCGGCCGCGCCACATCGGCGGCAAGCGCGTGTTCGCGCTCATCGCCAGCCAGTATAACGCGCTCTACGTGCAAGGCTTGGTGGACCACGCCGCCACCGAGATCATGGCCGTGATGCCCGCGGCCAACCTCCATCTCTTCCAGGTGCCCGGCGCGTGGGAAATCCCCATCGTGGCCCAGGAGCTCGCCCTGCGGACGGAGGGCAAGGTGGACGCGATCCTGGCCCTGGGCGTCATCATCCAGGGGGAAACGGGCCACGCCGACCACCTCGGCCGCAGCGTGACGGACGCGCTCCAGCGCATCGCCCTGCGCGCGCGCGTCCCGGTGATCCACCAGGTGTTGAGCGTCCGGGACGAGGCGCAAGCCCGCGTTCGCTGCCTGGAAAAGAAGCACAACCGCGGCACGGAGGCGGCCCGCGCGGCCCTCGCCATCGTGCAACTGCTCGCGGACCTGAAGGCGGGGTAGGGGCGCGTTGCAGGCCTCCGCGGTGGGGGGTCAAGGCGCCGCCAGCCCCCGGCAACGCACCGCTTGCCTTGCGTTCGCCCCCCGGCTGTTGTCTCTTCCCAACCCCGGTTTCCGACCGGCCGCCGACTTTTGATTATGGGAAAACGCCGTGAGGGCCGCGAGGCCGCCGTCCAGTTCCTCGTTTACTGCGACCTCAACCGCCCGCCCGCCGACGCCCCCGCGCCCGGCGTCGGCGAGGAGGCCGCGGCGGCGGACGCCTTCTGGGACCTGCGCCCGGCGCCGACGCAGAAAAAGGTGCGGGACTTCGCCCTGGACCTCGCCCGCGGCGCCCTGGCCCACCGGGACGAGAGCGATGCGCGCATCAGCCGTTACGCGAAGAACTACGAGCTGCACCGCATTGCGGCCGTGGACCGCAACGTCCTCCGGCTGGCTCTGTTCGAGATGTGGCACCGCGACGAGGTCCCGCCCATCGTCGCCATCAACGAAGCCATCGAGATCGCCAAGCGGTTCGGCACGGAGGAGAGCGGCCGTTTCGTCAACGGCATCCTCGACCGGGCCAAGCTCGACCTCGACCGCCCGCTGCGCACGGCCAACGTCGCTGGGGTGAAACCTTAACGGACCGTCCCGCACCTCGGCATGGCGTTCGGCTTCCTCAAGAACATCGTCCAGAAGTTCACCGGCCGGCCCGTGGACTGGGACGAGCTGGAGGAGAGCCTCATCCGCGCCGACCTCGGCGTGCCGCTGACGCTCCGGATCCTGAACATCCTCCAGACCCGCGCCGCGGCCGGCCAGCGCATCACCGCCGAGATCGTCGGGGAGGTCTCGCGCGACGAGATCCTCGCGCTGCTGCCCCCGGCCAGTCTGCCCCTGCGGCCGTTACCCGACCGGCCGCGCGTGATCCTGGTCGTCGGCGTCAACGGCACGGGCAAAACCACCTCCACGGCCAAGCTGGCGAACTTCCTCAAGACGAGGCGCCACACCGTCCTGCTCGCCGCGGCCGACACTTTCCGCGCCGCCGCCATCGAGCAGCTCGGCGTCTGGGCTGGGCGCATCGGGGTGGAAATGGTCAAAGGGCAATACCACGCCGACCCGGCCGCCCTGTGCTACGACGCCTACGCCACCGCGCACCGGCAGAACACGGAGTTCTTGCTCTGCGACACCGCCGGCCGGTTGCACAACCGGGCGAACCTGATGGGGGAGTTGGGCAAGATCAACCGCACCCTGGCCAAGCACGACGAGCGGGCGCCGCACGAGAAGCTCCTCGTCGTGGACGCCACCACCGGCTCCAACGCCGTCGCGCAGGCGAAAGAGTTTCACGCCGCCGTGGGTCTCACCGGCCTGATCGTGACCAAGCTCGACGGCTCCGGCAAGGGCGGCGTGCTCGTGGCCATCCAGAACGAACTTGGCATCCCCACGCGCTTCATCGGCACGGGTGAGAAGCTGGAGGACTTCGCCGCCTTCGACCGGCAGACCTTCGCGGAGCAGGTGTTGTAGCGGGGAGCTACTCGCCTTTGAGGCCCTCGCCGTCCGCCTGGGTCGGGTCCTCGGGTTCCGCGACTTTGACCGCCTTCGCGGCCGTCTTCTTCCCGGGTTGGGGGACGTGCGCGGCGCCGGAGGTGAGGTCTTCACCTTTGTGCTTCTTCTCCTGGATGACCTTTTTGTCGTGCTGGACGTTGCGGGGATCAGACATACCCATAATGCGTGCGCCGGGGCGTCGCTGGCTCTGTCCGGCGCCAACCATCCCTCCTCCCCGGAAGCCGGAGAAACCCGTTGCGGAACGGGGGAAAACGGTTAGTTTCGGCGTCCGCAATTTTGTCATGGCTAAGAAATCCTGGTTAGAGAAAGAAAAGCGCAAGCTCAAAACGGTCGCCAAATACGCCGGCCTGCGCGCCGAGTTGAAGGCGAAGAAGGACTACGTCGGCCTGTCGCAGCTCCCGCGCGACGCCTCCCCGACCCGCCTGGTCAACCGCTGCGAGGTCTCCGGTCGCCGCCGCGCGTTCATCCGCCGCTTCCGCATCTCCCGCATCGTCCTGCGGGAGCTGGCCGCTTCCGCGCAGATTCCGGGTTTGACCAAGGCGAGTTGGTAAACTCCGTCGTCCCACCGCCATGCCGATCTACGAATACGAGGTCAATGGCGCGGGCGGCTGCGACATCTGCGGCGGGAGCTTCGAGTTGCGCCGGCCGGCGGACCGCGAGCCGCTGGCGGCCTGCCCGCTCTGCCAGAAGCCGGTGCACAAGGTCATTGCCCAGGTCAACACGCCCAAGGTCCTCAAGCCCACGTCCGTCTCCGACGCCAAGCAGGCCGGGTTCACCGTCCTGAAACGTCGGGACAAGGGCACTTACGAAAGGCTTTAAGCCACCACAACTTTTCCGGTCCGCACCGCCGCGGACCGCTTTCCCGTTCCGATTCCGAGGGTAGTCGCGTTACCCGGCTGGTGACGCTCCCGATGAGTGCCTTATTTACGAACTGTTCCGGGTGGCTGCCCCTGGCCTCCGTCCACGCGGTCGCGGAGGCCCCGGACGCGCACGACAGCGCGGGGCTGACGGGGGCCAAGCTCCTCGCCGTCTTCGCCTTGGTCGCGCTCAACGGTTTCTTTGTCGCCAGCGAGTTCGCCTTGGTCAAGGTGCGCTCCAGCCAGCTCGACACGCTGATCGAGGAGGGGGACCGCCGCGCCCGCCGCGCCCGGCACGTCCTCGACCACCTCGACACCTACCTGTCGGCGACGCAGCTCGGCGTCACCCTGGCCTCCCTGGCGCTGGGCTCCATCGGCGAGCCCGTGTTCGCGCACCTGCTCTCGCCGGTGTTCTCGCTGTTGGGCATCCGCTCTGAGGCGGTTGTCTCCGCGCTGGCGGTCGGCTTCGGCTTCGTCATCATCACCTTCCTGCACATCATCCTCGGCGAGTTGGGGCCGAAATACCTGGCCATCCGCGACCCGGTGCGCTCCTCCCTGCGGCTGGTGCGTGGTCTGGAACTGTTCTACACCACCTTCCGGCCGATCATCTGGGTGTTGAACGTCACCTCGAACTTCATCCTGAAGAAGCTCCTGCACCTGGACCCGTCCGAGCGCGAGGAACTGGCCCACTCGGAGGAGGAACTGCGCGTCATCGTCTCCGAGAGCGAGCGGCACGAGGAGGTCACGCCCTTGGGCAAAGAGCTGCTCATCAACGCCCTGGACCTGAGCCGGCGCGTGACCCGCGAGATCATGACGCCCCGCGGCGACGTGGTGTTCCTGGACATTGACGACCCGTTCGAGCAAAACCTCGCCAAGGCGCGCGACAGCCGCCACACCCGCCTGCCATTGTGCAAGGGGCACCTGGACAACCTGATCGGCCTGGTTCACATCAAAGACCTCCTCAGCCTGGTGCGCGAGGAGCACCCGGACCTGCTGGCCATCCGGCGCGACCTGCCCATCGTGCCGGAGATGATGCCGTTGGAGAAGCTATTGACCACGTTCCTGGCCAAGCACGCCCACCTCGCGCTGGCGGTGGACGAGTTCGGCGGCGCCGTCGGCATCGTCACCCTCGACAACGTCCTGGAAGAGCTCGTCGGCAACATCCAGGACGAGTTTGACGTGGCGCCCGCGGAGTTCCACCAGGTCAACCCGGACGAGTTTGTCGTGGAGGGCATCCTGGGCCTCTACGAGTTGAACGATGTGACCGGTCTGGAGCTGACCTCCTCGGAAGTCTCCACGGTAGGCGGCTACATCACGCGCGAGCTGGGACACCTGCCGCGCACGGGCGAGCACGTCCGCATTGACGATTATCTCGCCACCGTGACGAAGACCGATGGCCGGCGCGTCGAACAGGTGCATTTCAAACGACTCCCCCCGGCGGAACGAGACGCGGACGCGGACCCGGGGAAAGTCGAACGGGCGCTGGCACCTTCCTCGAACGGCAGCGGCAAAACCGGGTAAGGGAGGGCGGAGGCTTCCCCCTGCCGGGGCCGCGGCGAAAACTCCCCTTCGCCCGTTCGTTCCGTCTTCCCATGCACGAGTTTCCCACCCTTCACGACGGCCGTGAGCTTTCCCCGGCCGAGGTCGCCGCCGCCGTGGCGTCCCTGCTCGCCCCGGCCGGCGCGGTGCCGGACCCGCGCAAGGCTGCCTTCCTGCGCGACTTGCGCGCCCGCGGGGAAACCCCTGGGGAGATCGCGGCCTTTGTCCGCGCCCTCCTGGAGCGTGCCGTGGACCCCGGCATCAACCCCGCCCGGCTGCCCGGTCCGCTGCTGGACGTTTGCGGCACGGGGGGCGACCGGCTGGATTTGTTCAACGTTTCCACCACCGCCGCGTTCGTCCTCGCCGCGGGGGGCGTGGCGGTCGCCAAGCACGGCAACCGCGGGGTGAGTTCCCGCGCGGGCGGGGCGGACGTGCTCGCCGCGTTGGGCGTGCCGCTGGACCGCGAACCGGTCGACGCGCGGCGCGACCTGGAAACCCACGGGCTGTGCTTCCTGCTGGCCCCGCGCTACCACCCGGCGTTTGCGGCGGTCGCCCCGGTGCGGCGCGCCCTGGCGGCGGAGGGGGTCTCGACGGTGTTCAACCTCCTCGGCCCGTTGCTCAACCCGGCCCGGCCGAAGCGGCAGATGGTGGGGGTGTTCGAGGAACGGCTGACCACGACGTTTGCCCGGGTGTTCCGGGAGCTCGGCCGGGAGCGCGCCTGGGCGATCCACGGCGACGCGGGGGCGGGGCGGGGCATGGACGAGTTTTCCACGCTGGGAGCCACGCGGGTGGCGGCGTGCGAGGCGAGCGCGGTGAGCGAGCGTCGCGTCCACCCGGAGGACGCCGGCCTGCCGCGGGCGGGTTCGTTGGCAGAACTCCGTGGGGGCGACGCGGTTGAGAACGCGCGCATCCTCGCCGGCATCCTCAACGGCGAAATCGGTGGCGCGCGGCGGGACCTGGTGCTGCTCAACGCGGCGGCGGGCTTTGTCGTGGCGGGGTTGAGTCCCGACCTGCCCGCGGGCGTCGAGCGGGCGCGGGCGGGCATCGAGAGCGGCGCGGCGTCGGGGAAGCTGCGGGCGTTGGGGGGGAGCGTCTGAGCCCCCGCGAACCCGACCTGATCTTATCCGTAGATTACGCAGATTACGCCGATTGAAGGCAAGGGTTCGGAGTTTCGGTCACGGTCGCTCCCGGCCTTTCTCCACTCCTCCTCCAATCTGCGTAATCTGCGTAATCTGCGGACTGAACCCAGCGCCGCCTACGCCCCGATCACCTCGCGCAATACCCGCGCCAAATCGTCCATGCGGTA
>CAXTFX010000237.1:0-7269 GCA_964243185.1 uncultured Chthoniobacterales bacterium | reverse complement strand
AAATCCAGGTATTGCTCGACGAGCAGGATGCTCATGGCGCCCTCACGCCGGAGCCGCTTGATGGCCTCGCCGATCTGGTCAATGACGTTGGGCTGGATGCCCTCCGTCGGCTCGTCGAGGATGAGCAGCTTCGGACCCGTGAGCAGGGCGCGGCCGATGGCAAGTTGCTGCTGCTGGCCGCCGGAGAGCATCCCGCCCTTGCGCGGCAGGAACTCCCGGATGACCGGGAACAGGGTGAACACCCGCTCCAGCCGGTCGGCGGTCGCCCGGAACCCGCGCGCGACGCAGCCGAGGTGCAGGTTCTCCTCCACGGTGAGGTGCGGGAAAATCTCGCGCCCCTGCGGCACGTAGCCGATGCCCCGGCGCGCGCGGGCTTCCGGCGGCAGGCGGCCCAGGTTCTCGCCGTCGAGCGTGACCGTTCCCGCGTTGGCCCGCAGCAGGCCGACGACCGTGCGCAGGGTGCTGGTTTTGCCGACGCCGTTGCGGCCCATGAGGCAGAACACCTTTTGCCGGGGCACGTCGAGGCTGATCCCGCGCAGGATGCGGCTGCCGCCGATGGCGGCCTGGAGAGCGCGGATCGCGAGGGGGGGGTCGGGGGCGGGGGCGGCCGGGGTGGTCATGATCCGTCGTCAGCGCGCGTGCTTTCGGCCGAGATAGACCTCCCGGACCTGCTCGTCGTTCTGGACCTCGTCCACGGTGCCCTCGCGCAGGACGCTGCCCTGGTGGAGGACGGTGACTTTGCGTCCCAGGGAAATCTGCCGGACGAAAACCATGTCGTGCTCGATGACTAGGACGGTGTGCCGGCCGGCCAGGCTCAGGAGCAGCTCGCCGGTGCGGCGGGTTTCCTCGTCGGTCATGCCGGCGGCGGGCTCGTCCACGAGGAGCAGTTTGGCGTTTTGGGCGAGGAGCATCCCGATCTCCAGCCATTGCTTCTGGCCGTGGGCGAGGGAGCCGGCCTTCGCCTCGGCCCGGGGTTCCAGGTTGATGGTGCGCAGAATGTCGTGGATGCGGTCGCGCTGGGCGGGCGTGGTGCGGTGGAACAGGTTAGCCCAGACGCCGCGCGGACCTTCCAGGCTGAGGAGCAGGTTCTCGAACACCGAGTGGTCGGCATAGACCGTGGGCGTCTGGAACTTGCGGCCGATGCCGAGGCGGAAAATCTGGTATTCGCTCAACCGGGTGAGGTCGGTGTCGTCCTGCCAGCGGAGGGCGCCGCTGTCGGGCCTGGCGCGTCCGGTGATGAGGTCGAGGAACGTCGTTTTGCCCGCGCCGTTGGGACCGATGACGGTGCGTAGCTCGCCGGCTTCCAAGTAGAAGTTCAGGTCCCGGATGGCGCGGAAACCCGCGAAGCTCTTGTTGACGCCCTCGGCGGCGAGCAGGAGCGGGCGGCGCGGCAGCATGGGGAAGGGGCGGTTAGGACTTCGACGAAGTCGCCACCGGCAGCGCGACGACCAACGCTTCGTCCTCAGCCTCGGGACGGCGCCGCCGGAGGGCACGGGCGACCAAGCCCGGCACGCTGGCGATACCGCCGGGCAGGAACAGGACGACGAGGATGAACAACCCGCCCAGGATGATGAGCCAGAGGTCCGGGTAGGCGCGCGTGGCCCAGCTTTTCAAGGCGTTGACCCCGATGGCCCCGAGCACCGGGCCGACGAGCGTGCCGCGGCCGCCGACGGCGCACCAGACGACGGCTTCGAGGGATTTGTCGGGCGTCATCTCGCCGGGGTTGATGATGCCGACCTGCGGCACGTAGAGCGCACCGCCGAGGCTGGCGACGACGGCGGCGAGCACGAACACGAACAGCTTGTAGTTCGCCGCCGCGTAGCCGCTGAAGAGCACGCGCGTCTCGCTGTCGCGCACGGCGCGCTGGACCAGGCCGAACTTCGTTAAACTCAACCAGCGGCAACCGGCATAGACGCCCACCAGCAGCACCGCGGTCGCCACGAAGAGCCCGCGCTGGACGCCCGGCGCGTGCAGGTCGCCGCCGAGGAGGAACTTGAAGTCGGTGAACCCGTTGTTCCCGCCCATCACGAGGTCATTGCGGAAGAACATCAGCGCCCCGGCGTAGGTCAACGCCTGGGTCAGGATGGAGAAATAGACCCCTTTGATCCGGCTGCGGAACGCCAGGAACCCGAACACTAGCGCGAGCAGCCCCGGCACGACGACGACCATGAGCGCGGCGAACCCAAAGGAACTGAACGGCCGCCAGAACCACGGCAGGAAGCGGTGGCCGAGGAAGACCATGAAGTCCGGCAGGTCGCTCCGGTATTGACCCAGCCGGCCGATCATCAGCATCAGGTGCATCCCGAGCATGTAGCCGCCGAGGCTGAAAAAGAGCGCCTGCCCGAGCGAGAGCAGCCCGGTGTAGCCCCAGAGCACGTCCACGGAGATCGCCAGCACGGCGTAGCAAAGGTATTTGCCCCAGAGGTTGAGCGCGAAGTTGCTGACCAGCCCGGCGGCGTTGAGCGCAGGCAGGACGACGACCAGCATCAACGCGACGGCCGCGAACAGCCCGAGCTCAAGGCGGGAGAGGTTGGCGGGGCGGCGCATCGGGGCGTGAAGAAAAAGCGAGTTCAGCCCTCCAGGCCGCGGCTGCGCGTGGCGAACAAACCGGCGGGACGCCATTGCAGGAAGAGGATGATCGCGCCGAGGACCAGGATCTTGCCGAGCACCGGGTTGCCGAGCACCTGCTGCAAGCTCTGGTCGGTGACGCCGATGCCCAGCGCGCTGATGACGGTGCCGAACAGGCTCCCGACCCCGCCGACCACCACGGTCATGAAGCAGTCCACGATGTAGCTCTGGCCCAGGCTCGGGCCGACGTTGCCGATCTGCGAGAGGAACGCGCCCGCCAGCCCGGCCAGCCCGCTGCCGAAGGCGAAGGTCAGAGTGTTGACCCGCTCCGTCCGCACGCCCATGCAGGCGGCCATCGCCCGGTTCTGGGTGACGGCGCGGATGAGCAGGCCGAAAGAGGTTTTCGTCAGCAGCGCCCAGGTGCCGGCGATGATGGCGACGGCGAACGCGATGACGAAGACACGGTTCCAGCCCAGGATCACGTCGAACACCGTCCAGTTCCCGCTCAACCAGGCCGGGGAGTAAACCTGGACGTTGTTCGCCCCGAACGTCAGCCGGAAGAGCTGCTGCAACACCAGGGAGACGCCCCAGGTCGCCAGCAGGCTCTCCAGCGGCCGGCGGTAGAGGAACCGAATGACGCCGCGCTCCAGCAGCGCCCCGACCGCCGCGGCGGTGAGGAAACTCAGCGGCAGGGCGAACAGGAAATAGCTGTCCTGGAGCCGCCCGCCGGCGTTCAGGCCGGGCAGGTGGACGTTCATCCCGAACGGGGAAAGCGAGACCCCCGCGCCGAAAACGTTCTGGACGAGGTAGGTCGTGTAGGCCCCGACGGCGATGAGTTCCCCGTGGGCCATGTTGATGACGCCCATCAGGCCGAAGGTGATCGCCAGTCCGATGGCCACGACCAGGAGCACGGAGCCGAGCGACAGGCCGCGGAACAGGGTGCCGAAGAAGTTGACCCAGCGCAGGTGGGCATCAATGGCCCGGATCGCCTCGACGGCCGCGGCGGCCACGACGGGCTGTTCGGCGGCCACGCTGCCCCGCGTGAGTTCCTGGAGGACGTCGCGAGCCGGGAGCGCGCCCATCTTCCCGAGGGCGCGGGCGGCCTCGGCGCGGGCGGCGGGGTCGTTGTTCTTCAACTCCAGCAGGGCGATGGCCATCCCGAGCGCGCGCTGGACGTTGGCGTCGGGCTCCACCTTCGCCCGGGCCTGGAGTGCGGCGAGCTTGGCCCGGTCGCCCCCCAGGCCGATGGCGTCCACGGCCCGCCGGCGCTCGACCGGGTCGGCGTTGGCGACGGCGGCGAGGTCGAGCACCGTCCGCATGACCTGGCGGAGGTCGGAGTCCGTGTCCGCGGCCTCCACGTCCGTCGCGGCGAGGCGGACGGGCCGGCCGGCGGGGTCGAGCAGCGGCGCGCCGGTGGCGACGAGCGTCGCGGATTGCCGGTCGTCGGCGTCCTTGTCCCCGCCGAGCGTGACGGCCACGCGGGTGTCGCTCCCCGGCGGGACGGTGGCGACGAAGAGGCCGCTCTCCCGCCAGAGCGTCAACAGCCGGGGAACCTCCGGGTCCGCGACGCCGGCGAGCCCCGCGACGAGGCCGCGTTGCTCGTCGGCGTCCGTGGCCACCACCGCGCGAGCGATGGTCTCACGCGGGGTTTCGGCGCGCGCCGCCATCGTGCCGTAACCCAACCAGAGCGAGGCGACGACGAGAAACCAGATGTGGCGGAAGCGGCGCACGGGAAGGGTCGTTGCCGCGGGGATTTCATCCGCCGATTTCACAGGTTTGCGCCGATGATCCGAGCGGGTCCTGACCCCTTAGAAATAATCTGCGACGATCTGCGTAATCTGCGGACGAAATCCGGCCCGTTCAGTTTGCGGCCGTCTTCGCGCCGGCCTTGAACTTGCCCTTGAGGAAAGGCTCGCCGACCACGCCCTTGAACTCCTTGAGGATTTTGAACTGCCCGTCGGCCTTGGTTTCGCCGATGTAAACGTTCTTGGTCAGGTGGTGGTTCTTCTGCGTGGTGACGGTGCCGCCAGGGCCGTCGAAGGCGATCCCTTTCTCCAGCTCCGCGACGACCTTCGGCACGTCGAAAGAGCCGGCGGCCTCGACCGCCTTTTTCCACAGGTAAACGCCGTCGTAGCTGAGCACCATCGGCGAGCAGGTCACGCGGTTGGTTTTGACGAGCCCGGGCGCGCTCGTGGTCTTGAGCCAGCTCTGGAAGTCGTCCACGAACCGCTTGTTCTCCGGTGACTTGATGGACTCGAAGTAGGTCCAGCAGCCGAGCTGGCCGACGAGCTGCTTGGCCGGCAGCCCGCGGAACTCGTCCTCGGAGATCGAGAACGACACCACCGGGCAGGTCTCCGCCGTCAGACCGGCGGCGGCGTATTCCTTGAAGAACGGCACGTTGGTGTCGCCGTTGAGCGTGTTGATGACGCAGGCTTTGCCGCCCGCCGCGAACTGCTTGATCTCGGAGACGATCTGCTGGTAATCCGTGTGGCCGAAGGGCGTGTATTTACCCGCCGAGATGATCGCCCCGGTCTCGTCCTTCTTGAAGCCGCCGCCGATGCTCTCGAGCGCGACGCCCTTGCTCTGGAGGTATTCCAGCAGCACGAGGTTCGTCGTCTGCGGGTAAACGTAGTCGCTGCCGAGCAGGTAAAATTTCTTGTAGCCCTTGCCCAGCAGGTAATCCACCGCCGGGGTGGCCTGCTGGTTCACGGCCTCCGCGGTGTAAAAGATGTTGGGCGACATCTCCTCGCCCTCATACTGCACGGGGTAAAAGAGCAGCCCCTTCTTCTCCTCGAACACCGGCAGGACCGACTTCCGGCTCACGGAAGTCCAACAGCCGAAGGTGACGGCGACCTTGTCCTGGTCGAGCAGTTGCTTGGCCTTCTCGGCGAACAGCGGCCAGTTGGAAGCGCCGTCCACCACGACGGGTTCGATCTTCTTGCCCAGGACGCCTCCCTTCTTGTTGATCTCGTCGAACGTGAACAGCAGCGAGTCGCGCAGGGAGGTTTCCGAGATGGCCATCGTGCCGCTCAACGAGTGCAGCACGCCGACCTTCACGGTGTCTTCGGCGCCGTGGAGTGGGTCGGGCGACAGTGCCGCCGCCGCCAGGGTCAGAGCGAGGAGGGAGGGGAGCAGGGGGAAACGTAATGCTTTCAAGGGTAAGGAGAACGCGGGGTGGACTACTCCCGCGCGACCTGACCTCCAGGCCGACGCAGGCGCGAGCGCCCTACGCAGGTCTGGTGCCAACTTCGGGCCCCAAACCGTTTCCTCGCGCAACCTGCCGCCTTTCCCCTCGTCAACATTTATTCATCGTTCCCCGGAGCGACGGGCCGGTCAGCGCGGGACGATGAACGTTTCCCGACTGCATCCAACCGACGGGTGCCAAAAACAGCGCACCGTGATCCAAAAAAGCCAGCTCTCAGAAGAGAAAATATCTTTGCGCCATCGGCAGGATGGTCGCCGGTTCGCACGTCAGCTCCACGCCGTCCGCCCGCACGGTGTAGGTCTCCGGATCCACCTCCATCCTCGGCAGCGCGTCGTTCCACAGCAGGTCGCGCTTCGAGATGTTCCGCGTGTTCCGCACGGCAACGAGGCGCTTCTGCAAGTTCAACCCCGTCAACGTTCCCGCGCGCAACGCCGCCTCGCTCACAAACGTCACCGAGGTCGAATACCGCGCCCGGCCGTGCGCGGCGAACTGCGGCCGGTAGAACGTCGGCTGCGGCGTCGGGATGCTGGCGTTCGGATCGCCCATGTTCGCCAGGGCGATCAGACCACCCTTTAACACGCACTCCGGCTTCACCCCGAAGAACGCCGGTCGCCACACGACGAGGTCCGCCAACTTGCCGGGTTCGATGGATCCAACCTCGTGCGCCAGCCCGTGCGCGATGGCCGGGTTGATGGTGTATTTGGCGACGTAGCGGAGCGCCCGGAAGTTGTCCGCCGCCGGGTGCCCGGCCGCCGCACCGTCGAGCGGGCCGAACTGGACGCGCATCTTGTGCGCCGTCTGCCACGTCCGGGTGATGACCTCGCCGACGCGCCCCATCGCCTGCGAGTCGCTGGACATCATCGAGAACGCCCCGAGGTCGTGCAGCCGGTCCTCCGCCGCGATGGTTTCCGGCCGGATGCGCGATTCCGCGAACGCCACGTCCTCCGGGATCTTCGCGTCGAGGTGGTGGCAGACCATGAGCATGTCCAGGTGCTCGTCAATGGTGTTGACCGTGAACGGCCGCGTCGGGTTCGTGGAGGACGGCAGCACGTTGGCCTCGCCGCAAACCCGGATGATATCCGGCGCGTGCCCGCCGCCCGCGCCCTCGGAATGGTAGGTGTGAATGGTGCGCCCCTTGAACGCGCGGATGGTTTCCTCCACGAACCCGCTCTCGTTCAACGTGTCCGTGTGGATGGCGACCTGGACGTCCATTTCGTCCGCCACGCCCAGACAGCAATCAATCGCCGCCGGCGTGGTGCCCCAGTCCTCGTGCAGCTTCAGGCCGACGGCCCCGGCAAGGATCTGCTCGCGCAACGGCTCCGGCGTGGAGCAGTTGCCCTTGCCGAGGAAACCGAGGTTCATCGGGTATTCGTCGGCCGCTTCCAGCATCCGGTGCAGGTTCCATTTCCCCGGCGTGCAGGTCGTGGCAAACGTCCCGTGCGCGGGTCCCGTGCCGCCGCCGAGCATGGTCGTGACGCCGCTGGCCAGGGCGTGCT
>CAXTFX010000236.1:0-7291 GCA_964243185.1 uncultured Chthoniobacterales bacterium | reverse complement strand
GCCCGACGCCGACCTGAGCGAGGTGCACGCCAACACCGAGGGGCTGGTCAACGACGTGTTCATCATTGACGGCGAGTGGGTGCTGCGCATCCCCAAGAACCCGACCTGGGCCCGTGCCGCCTTGGGGCGTGAACACCGCCTGCTGGAGCTGATCGCTTCGCGCGTCGGCTTGCCCGTTGCCCGCTTCGAGCACTTCGAGCCGGACGGCTCCCTGCACCGGCTGCTGCCCGGCGTGGCCCTGCGCCGGGGCGTGCTCCTGGCCCAACCGGCGGCCGTGCAAGCGCGGGTGGCCGAGCAGTTGGGCAACTTCCTGGGCCAACTCCACGGGGTTTCGCCTCGGGAGCTTGCCGCGGCGGGCGTGGGCGCCTCTGAGGCCGCGCGCGACCGGGCCGCGTGGCTGCGGCTGCTGGCCGACGTGCGCGCCGAGTTGTTCCCCTTGATGATGCGCCATCACCGCGACTGGACGGAGGAGCTTTTCGCGCCCCTGCTCGCCGACGAGGGTTTCACCGACCACGAGCCGGCCCTCATCCACGGCGACCTCGGGCCCTACCACGTCCTGTTTTCCCCGGGGCGGGGGGAGTTGAGCGGGATCATCGACTTCGGCAGCGCGGGCCTGGATGACCCTGCCCTCGACTGGGCCGCGCTGCTCTACAACCTGGGCGAGAGCTTCGTCGCCCGCGTGTGGCCGTTTTACACTCCCGCCGTGGACCCCCGCCTACTGGCGCGGGCACGCTTCTGGGCCGGCACCATCGAGTTGCAGTGGCTCTTGGCCGGGGTGCGTTCCAAGGACTTCTCCTGGTTCATGCTCCACCTTGGCAGCGCGCGTGACACCCTGCCTGCCGCGAGCCGATGAAGGCCGCTCAACTTGCGCTCGCCAGGCCGCCCCCGATTTTCTGTTCGTGTCCACCCTCGCCATCTCCGAAGCCCCACCTGGGGCCGAAGCCGAGCGCGCCGTCGTCCTGGCCGGTCTGCGCGCCTTCAACAACGAACGCATGGCGGCCGACCCCGACGGCGGCCCGCTGACCCTGCTGCTGCGCGACGACGACGACTCAGGCGCGGTGCGCGGGGGCCTGCTGGCCACGGTGCGCTGGCACTGGCTCCTGGTCCACGTCATGTGGGTGGCCGACGAGCATCGCGGCCACGGCCACGGCCGCGCGCTGCTCGCCCAGGCCGAGGCGCTGGCCCTCGCCCGTGGCTGCCGGCTCGCCGCTCTGGACACGACCGACTTCCAGGCCCGCGGCTTCTACGAGCGTGCCGGCTACACGCTGTTCGGCGAGCAGGCCGACTACCCGCCCGGCTCGCGCACCTTCTACCTGCAAGAGGCGTTGGTGCCGGCGAGCTAACGGCCCGGCCGGCCACCGGAGCGAGCGGATTCTACCCGAAAGGAGGGGTCCGGCATGATCCATCCGGAGGGTCAAAGTCTATCCCTCCGAACAATGGCCGGCAGGGGGCAGCGAACCGACGTTGACCCCAGCCCCTGCCAGCGGCGGTCGCGGCGGTTGCTCCACCCATGAAGTTCCTCCCGACCGTCCCCTTGGCCCTCGCCCTCGGCCTCGCCGCCTGCAAGAAGCCGACCACTGCCACGAAGCCCCCGCCGAAGGTCACGGTCGCCCGCGCCGTGGTGCGGGAGGTCAACGACTGGGACGAATACACCGGGCGCTTGGAGGCCACCAAGGTCGTCGAGGTGCGCGCGCGGGTCTCCGGCTACCTCAACACCATCCACTTCAAGGACGGCCAGATGGTCCGGGCCGGCGACCCGCTCTTCGTCATCGACCCGCGCCCCTACCAGGCCGAGGTCAACCTGCGCCGGGCCGACGTGGAGCGCGCCCAATCCCGCTTTGGCCTCCAGCAGGTCAACCTGCGCCGGGCCGAGGGGCTCAACCGCGGCAACGTCATCTCCCGGGAGGACTTCGACCAGCGCCAGAGCGAGGCCGCCGTCGCCGCCGCCGACCTCGCCGGGGCCCGGGCCGCGCTGGAGGCCGCCCAGCTCAACCTGGAGTTCACCGCCATCGCGGCTCCCATCGGCGGACGCGTCAGCCGGCGGCTGGTTGACGAGGGCAACCTGGTCGTCGGCGGCAGCACCCAGGCGGCGACGTTGCTCACCAACATCGTGCCCCTGGACCCGCTCTACGTGCTCTTCGACGTGGACGAGCGCGCCGTGCTCCGCTACACGCACCTCTTCGAGGCCGGCCAGCGCACGACCTCCCGCAACGCGCCCAACCCGGTGCAGGTCGCCTTCGCCGACGAGCGGGACTACCCCCACGCCGGCCGCATGGACTTCGTGGACAACCGGCTCGACCCGGACACCGGCACCCTGCGCGGCCGCGCCGTGATCGACAACCCCACGGGCAACCTGACCCCGGGCCTGTTCGTGCGCCTGCGCCTCAAGGGCCGCGACCCCTACCCGGCGCTGCTGGTGCCCGACGAGGCCATCGGCACCGACCAGAGCCGGCGCTTTGTGCTCGTGGTCAACGAGAAGCGGGTGGCCGAGAAGCGCTACGTCACCCCCGGCCGGCTCTACGACGACCTGCGGGCCGTCTCCGAGGGGATCAAGCCGGAAGAGTGGATCGTGGTCAAGGGCATCCAGCGCGCCCGGCCCGGGGAGGCGGTCACCCCCGAGGGGATGGAGGAAAGAGTAGCGACGCTGCCCAGCGATTCCAATTCCAAAGGCAAGCGTAACTAATTAGTGACAAACTAGTAATGAATAACTTACTTCGCATTTCGCCACGGCGAGTCATTGCTTTTCTCGTCCTGCTACTGGGGCCTTTGTCCGCCGGTCTCCACGCTCAAGAACTTATTGCCGGTGAGAACCTTCCGGTGTTCCCATCGGTGGACTTCTCCGCTCGCGACGCGCCCGCGACCCTGGCCAGCTTCGGTCTGCTGACCACCCGACGGGGTCTGCCCGTGGAACTTTGCCAAACCTACTGGCGGGACGCCCACGGGCTGATCGCCGCGCGCATCCCCGGCATCTTCCAATACTGGCAACATCACCTCGGCAAGCCTGACGCTGGTCTCTGGCCCAGGCTTGACGGCATCGAATGCGGCTGCCCGCCGGAGGACGAATTCCAGGGTGTCTCGGAGGGCACCTTCCGCTCGGAGGAGGACCGTCACCGCTTCGGCACGCATCCGGCTATCGCGCTGATCGCCGCCGACGAGCAGAACCTCTTTAGCCGGGTGGCCATCTACCAGTCAAAGGCGGGCAACTCGCGCACCTTCGTGGACCGGCTGGCGGAGGGTGGCCCCATCGGGCGTTCGAGGGAGCTTCGGCTGCTGGTCTTCCTGAAGTCCCGTGCGGAGGTGCCATCAACCGCCTTCAGCGCCTTCCTGCGTGAACGCTTCGCCCCGGCCCTGGCCGCCAGCCCGCTGGTGAGCAGGGTGCGTCTGCACCTGTTTGAACCCTACGACGCCGCGGCCTGGAACACGCCCAACGTCGCCCACGACCAATCCGAGGCGCAGCAGTATCAGGCCATGCTGGAGCTGGTCTTTGCCGACCGCCTGGCGGCCCGGCGCTTTCTCGCCTCGGCCGACTACCAAGCCACGGCCACCGAGCAGCCGCGGTTCCTGCACACGGTGCATGTTTTTCCCGAGCCGGCGAGTTACACGATGGTTGCTGAAGGGCAGTTGACGGTGGCTGGCCGGCGCGGGGGCACGAGCGCCGAAACCATTCTCGCCGTCGGTGCCTTCAACCAACTGGAACCGGAAACCGTCCGGTTCATTGACGGTGCGGGCGGGCGTTGAGGGTTTGCTGTCGCCCATGCGCTTTTCCCGCCTCTTCATCGACCGGCCGATCCTGGCGGCGGTCGTTTCCATCGTCATCGTCCTGGTCGGCGCCATCGCCTACCCGACCCTGCCGCTGGCCCAATACCCGGAGGTGGCCCCGCCGACGGTCATCGTCAAAGCCTCCTACCCCGGCGCCAGCCCGCAGGTGCTCGCCGACACCGTGGCCACGCCCATCGAGCAGGAGGTCAACGGCGTGGAGGACCTCCTCTACATGTCCAGCCAGAGCACCAGCGACGGGGCCATGACCTTGACGCTGACCTTCAAGCTCGGCACCGACCTCGACAAGGCGCAGGTGCTCGTGCAGAACCGCGTCGCCGTCGCCCAGCCGCGGCTGCCGGAGGAGGTGCGCCGCGTCGGGGTGACGACGCTCAAAAGCTCGCCCGACCTGCTGCTCGTCGTCCACATGATCTCGCCGGACGACACCTTCGATCAACTCTACATCTCCAACTACACCATCCTCCAGGTGCGCGAACGCCTGAAGCGCCTCGAAGGCGTGGGCGACGTGAACCTCTTCGGCGCGCGGGAATACTCCATGCGCGTGTGGCTGGACGCCGACCGGCTGGCGTTCTTCAACCTCACCACGGCCGAGGTCACGCTGGCCCTCCAGCGCCAGAACGTGCAGGTCGCCGCCGGCATCATCGGCCAGCAGCCGTTGACCAGCGCGCAGGCTTACCAGATCAACCTCATCACCCGAGGGCGGCTGCGGGACGTGCGGGAGTTCGACGACGTGATCGTCAAGACCGGCGCGGCCGGGCGCGTGGTGCGCCTGGGCGAGGTCGCCCGCACCGAACTCGGCGGCCTGGATTACTCGGTCAACTCCTACCTCGACGGCAAGGCGGCCGTGGCGATGGCCGTCCAGCAGCGGCCCGGCTCCAACGCGCTGGGCACGGCCAAGCTCATCCGCGCGACCATGAAGGAACTCTCGGCCGAGTTCCCCCGCGGGCTGGAATACCGCATCGTCTATGACCCGACGGTGTTCATCAGCGAGTCCATCCGGGCGGTGCTGCACACCATCTTCGAGGCGGTGCTGCTCGTCGTGCTGGTGGTGATGGTGTTCCTGCAAAGCTGGCGCTCGGCCCTCATCCCGATCCTGGCCATCCCGGTGTCGCTGGTGGGCACCTTCGCGGTGATGGCGCTGTTCGGGTTCTCGCTGAACAACCTGTCGTTGTTCGGGCTGGTGCTGGCCATCGGCATCGTGGTGGACGACGCCATCGTGGTCGTGGAGAACGTCGAACGCTTCCTCGGCGAGGGGTTCTCCCCGCGCGACGCCACGATCAAGGCGATGGACCAGGTCGGCGGGGCCTTGGTGGCCATCGCGCTGGTGCTGAGCGCGGTGTTCGTGCCCACGGCGTTCATCTCGGGCATCTCCGGGCAGTTTTACCGGCAGTTCGCGTTGACCATCGCGGTGGCGACGGTGTTTTCCGCGCTGGTGTCATTGACGCTATCCCCGGCGTTGTGCCGCGTGCTGCTCCAGCCGCACGGGGCGCGGAAGGACTGGTTCGCGCGGGGCTGGGACTTCGTGCTGGGCTGGTTTTTCCGGCTCTTCAACCGCGGCTTCGGGGCAACCGAGCGCGGCTACGGACGCACCGTGGCCTGGATTACCCGGCGCACGGCCGTGGCGCTGGTCCTCTACGCCGCGCTGCTGGGGCTGACGTATTTCGGCTTTTCCAAGGTGCCCTCCGGGTTCATCCCCACGCAGGACCAGGGCTACGCCGTCGTGGTCGCCATCCTGCCCGAGGGCGCGTCCCTTTCGCGCACCGACGCCGTGCTCCGGCAGGTCAACGACGTGGCCCGGCAGGTGCCCGGCATCGCCAACGTCGTCGCCTTCGCCGGCTTCGACGGGGCCACCCAGACCAACGCCGTCAACCGCGCCGCGGCCTTTCCGTGCTTCGCCCCCTTTGACGAACGGGTGAAAACCGGCCGCACCGGCACCGTCATCATGGACGACCTGCGCCAGCGGCTCGCGGCCATTGACGATGCTCTGGTGCTGGTGTTCCCCCCGCCGCCCGTGCGCGGCATGGGCAACATCGGCGGCTTCCGCGTCATGGTGCAGGACCGCCGCGGGGCGGGCTACGCGGCGCTCCAGGGCGCGGCCGAGCAGCTCATCGGCGCCGCGGGGTCCGAGCCGGGGCTGGTCGGGGTGATCTCGGGCTTCCGGGCGGACGCCCCGCAGTATTTCGCCGACGTGGACCGCACCAAGGTGCTCATGCTCGGCGTGCCCCTGGAAAACGTCTTCGACACCCTCCAGACCCAGCTCGGCTCCACCTACGTCAACGATCTCAACCTCTTCGGACGCACCTTCCGCGTCACCGCCCAGGCCGAGGCCCGCTTCCGCGCCGACCCGGCGGCCGTGGCCCAACTCCGCACCCGCGGGGCCAACGGCGCGGCCGTGCCCCTGGGCAGCGTGCTCAACGTCGAGCGCACCACCGGCCCCTCCCGGGTCGAGCGCTACAACCTCTACCCCGCCGCAGCCGTGGACGGCGACACCGCCCCCGGCTTCTCCTCCGGCCAGGCCATCGCCAGCGTCGGCCGGCTGGCGCGCGAGGACCTGCCCGACGGCTTCGGCTTCGAGTGGACCACCCTGGCCTACCAGCAGATCGCCGCCGGCAACACCGCCGCCCTGATCTTCCCGCTGTGCCTGCTCTTCGTCTTCCTGATCCTGGCCGCGCAATACGAGAGCTGGACCCTGCCGCTGGCCATCATCCTGGTGGTGCCCATGTGCCTGCTGTGCGCCCTGGCCGGGGTGTGGGCGCGCGGGCTGGACAACAACATCCTGGTGCAGATCGGCTTCGTGGTGCTCGTGGGCCTGGCCTGCAAGAACGCGATCCTGATCGTCGAGTTCGCCCGCCAGCAGGAGGACGAGGGCGGCAAGGACCGCTTCGCCGCCGTGGTCGAGGCCGGCAAGCTGCGCCTGCGCCCGATCCTGATGACCAGCTTCGCCTTCATCCTGGGCGTCTTGCCGCTGGCGTTGGCCAAGGGCGCCGGGGCCGAGATGCGCCGGTCCCTCGGCACGGCGGTGTTCAGCGGGATGCTCGGGGTGACGTTCTTCGGCCTGCTGTTGACGCCCGTGTTCTACGTCGTCATCCGGCGCTTCGCGGTGCGCAAGCCGCCGCCGCCCGCCACCCCCGCCGACCGCGCGCCGGACAACCCTGCATCCGTGACGGCGACCAACGGCAAACACCCTGCCACCAACGGGTCAGCCGAGGCACCCCCCAGGTTGCTCCCAAACTGATGAGGGACACCCACGCCAAAAGATCCATCATGAGTTCTCCTTCCGCTCCCTCCTTGCGGCAAGGTGCCGGATTGTCCGCCTCGGAGTTTTCCTCCCTTGTGCGCAGAGGGTCCGCGACGCTCCCCGCTCCCGGTGGTCTGGCGAGGATGAGGTTGCAGCCCCGCGCAACCCCAGACGGATTCCACCGGGCTGGGTCCCGGTGGCGTCCGGCTTTGGCCCCGCTCCCCACGATGCTTTTTGCAGCGTGACAAAGGATCCCACCCTCAGAAAGGCAGGGTG
>CAXTFX010000235.1:0-7305 GCA_964243185.1 uncultured Chthoniobacterales bacterium | reverse complement strand
GCCACCGAGAGGCCGAAGTATTCCTCGACCAGCCAGAAGCCGGCGTCGTCGACGTCGCTCAGGATCACCGAACCCGAGCCAATGGCCAGGACCAGCAACTCGCGGGAAACCGGGGGGCCGCCGGCGGCCGTGACGATGGGCGCCAGGATGCCCACGGCCGTGACCGTGGCCACCGTCGCCGAGCCGGTGGCCACCCGCACCAGGGCGGCGATGCCCCAGCCGAGGACCAGGGGGGAAACGTGCGCGTCGGCCGCCCACGTCCCGAGGGTTTTGGCGACACCCGTGGCCAGGAGGAGCTGCTTGAAGCCGCCGCCCGCGCCGACGATCAAGAGGATGGCCGCCACCGGCGCCAGCCCCTCGCCCAAGGCCGACGCCAGCGCCGCGCCCGACTCGCCCCGGCGCCGGCCGAGCAGGAAAATACCGGCCACCACCGCCGCGAACAGCGCCGCCACCGGGTCGCCGACGGCCGCGCCCGCCGCGCGCAGGGTCGAGCCGGCCGGGGCCAGGAGCTCGACCAGGCTGCGGGCCATCATCAGCCCGACGGGCAGCAGGATGCAGAACAGCGTCGCCACCAGCGAGGGGGGCGGAGGGGCGGGCGCCGGGTCGTCCGCCGTCGGCCCGCGCTTCGGGACGTTGCCGTCCCCGCCCGAGCGCACCCAGCGCGCGGCCACCGCCGCGAAGGCCGGCCCCGCCAGCAGGCCCAGGGGCAAACCGAGGACCAGGGCGTAGAGGATCGTGCGCCCGGCGTCCGCGCCCAGGCTGGTCACGGCCAGGGTCGGCGCGGGGTGGGGCGGCACCAGCGCGTGGGCCACCGACAACCCCGCCAGCATCGGCAGACCGATCCGCACGATGGACGTTTTCAACTCCCGGGCCAGGGCGAAGGCCATCGGCACCAGCAGCACGAAGCCGACCTCGAAGAACAGCGGCAGCCCGATGAGCAGCGACGCCAGAAACAGCTTGACGCCCAGCCAGCCGCCGCCCCCGCGCCCGCCGGCGAACGCCCGCGCCAGCCGGTCCGCCCCGCCGGAGCGCACCAGCAGCGTGCCCAGCATCGTGCCCAGCCCGATGACCGGGCCGACGTGACCCAGCACGTCGCCGAAACCCGCCTGGAACTCGCCCATCACCTTTGGGAACGGCAGCCCGCCGCCCAGCCCCAGGACCACCGCGCTGGCGAGCAGCGCCAGGAACGGGTGGACGTGCAGGGCCGACACCAGCAGCACCAGCAGCCCGATGGACAGGCCCGCCCAGAGCAGGTGAAAGGCGTCCGCGCTCATGCTCGGCCCGGCCGGGGGCCGCGGTTGACGGCTGCCTCCCCGCCGCCTCCCCGCACCCAGCGGGCGGCGGCGGCGAGGTTCTCTGCCGCGGGCCGCTCGGCCTCGACCGCGAGCAGCGGGTGGGCGCCGCCGTCCTCGTCCGCGGTGGGCTCCTCCAGGGTGGCGAACTGGCTCTGGAGCAGGCTCTCGGGGAAGAAGTGGCCGGTGCGGGCGTGCAGCCGTTGGCGGACGGTTTCCGGGGCGATACGCAGGAAGACGAAGCGGAGGTCCGGCAACCCCGCCCCGAGGGCCGCGCGGTAGGTTCGCCGCAGGGCCGAGCAGGCCAGCACGGCCGGCTGCCGGGCCTCGTCCCGGCGGCGGAGCTCCGCGTTGAGGGCGGCCAGCCAGGGCGCCCGGTCCGCGTCGGTCAACGGGGTGCCGGCGTGCATCTTTTCCCGGTTGGCGGCAGGGTGGAAATCGTCGGCGTCCAGGAACGCCCAGCCCAGGGCGTCCGCCAGGGCGCGACCGAAGGTGGTCTTGCCCGAGCCGGAAACGCCCATGACCACGACGGCCACGGCGGGGGAGGCGGGTGCGGGGGACATGCCGGCGGGGGGGAGCCGGCGCGGCGCGGGTCGGGGAGGTCGGGGGCCGGTGACAGGAGCATCGCAAACGGTCCGGGTTTTGGTCGGGGCCGGAAATATCCGGGATCACCCGGCGTTACGGCGTCGGTCCGGGGTTCCCGCCGAGGCGCACCCGCCAGAGGGAGTAGGGCGGCTGGCGCTGGTCCCGGCCGCCGGCGTAGTCGGCGCGGCGCACGACCTGGTTGCAGGTGAAGTAGAGCCAGCCGTCCGGGGCCAGGCGCAGGCAGTCCGGCCAGATCAGGCGCGGGTCGCGGGCCAGGGTTTCGTAACGCTCGCCCTCGGCCGCGCGGCGCTGGACGGCGTTGTGGGCGAGGTCGGACAGCAGCAGCCGGCCCTGGGCGTCGGTTTCCAGGCCGTCGGAGGTGAAATCCCGCGCGGGCAGGGTCTCGACGGCGCGGGCCAGCGCGGCGTCGGGCAGGTCGGGGTCGGCCAGCAGGTCGGCGGGCGCGCGGTGCAGGCAGCGGTCGGTCAGCGAGGTCCCGAGCAGGAAATGGCCGCCGGGGGAGAGCGCGACGCCGTTGGCCCCGCTGCGGTCGGGGTGCGGTTGGGCGCCGCCCCCCGCGGGCGTGACGGTGAGCGGGCGGCCGTCCACCTCGGGGCTCTCCCCCGTGGCGCGCACCCGCGGGTCGTCGGCCAGCTTGCGCCAGGCGCGGCCGGTGGCGAGGTCGAGGACGACGATGCCGCCCGGTCCCTGCCCGCCGGAGTCGGAGAGGAACGCCACGCCCGCCGCCCCGCGGCCGGGGTCCAGGCGAAAGTCGTTGAGGTTGCTCCGCGGGCCGACTACCTCAGGCGGGAACGGGTAGGCGCGCTCCACGCGGCCGTCCGCCGGGTCGAAGCGCACCAGCTTCGGCCCGCCGGGCACGAGCGCGGAGGCGTCGCCCACGATGCCGCTGTCCAGCGCCCACAACCGGCCCCGGGCGTCCTGGGCGAGGGCGTGGACGGAGACGAGCCGCTCGCCGGCCGGGCGGGCGTCGTCCAGGGCGTTCATCGCGGCGTCCGGGTAGGGGGCGACCGTGCCGTCGGCCTTCAGCTCCGCCAGCGTGCAGGCCGGCGGCGGGCCGGGGTCGAAGCGGGGAAACGAGACGAACCGGCGCCCGTCGGGCAGCACGGCGACCCCGCTGGCCCAGTGGTCGGGGAAGACGGCCACCAGCTCGGCGTGGCCCACGGCCGGCAGGCCGACCGGGGCGGGCGAGCGCGCCAGGGTCTCCGCCGCGCCGGCCGCGGGACGCCAGGGGACCGCGGGTTCGACGCCGCGCACCAGCGGGAGGAGGGCGTGGAGCGCGAGCATCAGGACGGGGAGGGCGGTGGCCGGCCGGGGGCGGGCCGGGAGGGAGAGAGGGTTCACCGGGGGTTCATCGCGTTGGCAACGGGGTCAGGGCTGGGCGGGGGCGAGCAGGGGGAGGCCGGGCACGCCGAGGTCGAGGCGGTGGACGGAGCCAACGCCGCTCTCGAGCACGTCGCCGCCGGTGAGGTAGAGCTGGTCGAGCCGGGGGCCGCCGAAGGCCACGTTGCTCTGGGTGAGGTGGCCGGTCGGGTAGGAGCGCAGCAGCCGGCCCTCGGGGGAGAGCACCTCCACCCGGCCCATGCCCCAGTGGGAAACGTAGAGGTTGCCGGCCGCGTCCACGGCCATGCCGTCGGGCTTGTTCTCAATCTGGCCCTCGCCGGCCCGGGGCAGATCGGCGAACAGGCGCTTGTTCGCCAGCCTGCCCGGGGCCTCCACGTCATAGACCAGCACGTGGTTGCTGTTGGCGTTGCCCTCGTCCACGTAGAGGCGGCGGCCGTCGGGGGACAGCGCCACGCCGTTGACGAAACGCATCCCTTCCTCCAGCCGGCGCGGGCGGACGTCGGCGCCGGGCTCGCAGTAGAAGAGCGCGCCGTCGTTGACCGGGTCGAGGTGGCCGGAGTCGGTCAGATACCAGCCGCCGGTGCGCGGGTCCACGGCGAGGTCGTTGGGGTAAACGAAGGGGCGGCCGGCGGCGTCGGCGGTGATGGCGCGCAGGGGCTTGCCCATCGCGTCGAGCACGGCGACGGCGCGCTCGGCGCAGACCAGGTGCGTGCCGTCGGCCAGCACCCTGTGCCCGTTAGCCCCGGGCACCCGGGCCCACTCCGAAACCTGCCCGGCGGGGGTGAGGCGCGTGACGAGGCCCGGCTTAGTCTGGGAGAAGAACAGGTTGCCCTCCCGATCGAAGACGACGCCCTCCGTATAGTGGTTGACCTGGAGGACGACTTGGGGGGAAACGGTGTAGGCCGGCGGCAAGTCTTCGGCGCGGGCGGCGCCGGGGCGGGCGGCGGGGAGGACGGCGGCGGGGAGGACGGCGGCAAGGAGGAGGAGGGCGGGAGGTTTCATGATTGGGACAGGGTTGACGGCCGGGCGGAAAGGCGTTCAAAACGCGCCGGCCCGAGAAGGCGGAGGGGCGGCCCCGGTGTTGATCTGGGGGGCGTAGCGCACGCCCTGCTCCCGGCCGCCAACGGGGTTGGCGGCCGACTCGCCGGTGTAGGCCAGCGAGAGGTCCAGGCCGCGGTCAAAGAGCCGGTCGCGCAAGCCGCCCCAGTCCCCGGAGAGCGTGCTGGCGTATTTGCCCACGGGCGTCGGGTTGACGGGGGAGGTGGCTGAGCCCTGGGCGCGCAGCGGGCCGGGCGGCAGGGTCAGGCCGATAGCGGCGAGGAGCCAGGGGAGGAGATTCTTCATGGGAGGCGGCGCCAATCGGCCTCACGGCAGCCGGGCGCCGGGGCTTCGGAGGCAGCGGCCCCGGAGGTGGTCCGTGCGCGGGACGACCAGGGAGCGGGCGACGGGCAAGAGGCTAACGACGCGGCCCCGCAGCCCGCCATCGGGCGGGCGGAGGGATTATTTCTCCCCCTCCGGGGCAGCCCGCGCTCCGACCTTTGGGGGAGCACCCGGGGGCTTCCTTAAATCCCGCACCCGGAGTATGCTGCTCCCCGCTAGTCACAAGCCCGCCCCATGATTAACATCCCCGACACCACCGTTCCCCCACCCATGCCCCCCGCCGCGCGGGACGACATCAACGCCAAGCTGGCGGAGCTCGAAACCCTGCTCGCGCCCTACTCCCGCACGCTGACCGACGCCGAGCGCCGCGGCCTCGCCAAGATGGGGCCGGACTCCATCGGCTTCGTGCAGAACGGCGAGACCGCCATCAACTACTCCCTTAACTTCATGGCGCGGGACTTTGACGCCGACCGCTTCCGCAGCGCCGCCGCCCTGGCGGACCAGCTCAACCCCGTGGCCCTGCGCCTGGCGGCCCTCGCGCAAGGAGTCAACGACGGCGACATGCTCTTTGGCTCCATCGCCTACACCGACGCGCTGGACATCTACGGGGAGCTGCCCGACGCCGCCCGCCGGGACTCCAAGCTCCAGCCCTTCCTGGACGCCATGCGCGCCCGCTTCGCCGCCCTCCGCGGCAAGCGCGTCACGCCCGCTGCCCCGCGCGTCGCGCTCCCCCAAAACCCGTAACCCCCAGTCCGCCCGTGGCCTTTCCCCACTCCGAACCGCGCGTTCCCGGTCCGGGACCGGCCGTGGCGAGAAAAAAGCCGGCCCCCCCCGGTTCGGAGGCGGCTGCGGCCGGGAAAAAGGGGGGAATTCCCGGCTCTAAACCGGCCCGGGGGGGAAAAACACCGCCCCTTCCCGGTCCCGAACCGCGTGTTCCCGGCTCTGAGCCGGCCGTTCCCCGTTCTGAACCGCGTGTTCCCGGTTCCAAGCCGGCCCATCCCGGTTCCGAGCCGCCCGTTCCCGGTTCCGAACCGGCTGTTCCTCCTCCCGAACCGGGAACGGGCGGAAAAACACCGGCCCGTCCCGGTTCCGCGCCGGCCCCGGTCGGCTCCGAACCGAACCGGGCCGCCCTGCTCGGGGAGTTGGACGCCGCCCGGGAGCGCGCGGCGGAGTTGGCCCGGGCCAACGAGGCGTTGCGCCGGGGCGTCTCCGGGCTGGCGCGGCTGGGGAACCTCGATCCGTTCCTCGGCGAGATGCTGCGGGCGGCGGCCGGGGTCGCCGGGGCGCACAGCGGGGCGGTGATGCTGCTCGCAGACGAGGATCGCTCCTTCCGGGCGGCGACCCTGCTGGACCGGGACGGCCAGTTCGCCCCGGCCGACTCCCCCCTCCTGGCGACGGTTCCCATCACCCCGGCGTTCCGGGCGTATCTTGCGCGAATGGCCGGTTCGCCGGAGGGCTGGTCAATGGCGCCCGACGACCCGGCGATAACGCCCGAGTTCCGGGCGTTTCACGCCGAGCGGGGCAACCGGGCGATCCGGCACGTCCCCATGCGCGCGGGGGAGCGGCTGGTGGGCTGGCTGGGGCTGGGCTTCGCGGAGCCGGAGCCGGCGCTTGGGCGCTCGCACGCCCTGTTGCAGGGGCTCGCCGACCAGATGACCCTGGCCGTGGAGATGACCCGGCTGGCGGAGGGCGCGCAGGCCGGGGGCATCCTCGCCGAGCGCCACCGCATCGCCCGGGAGATTCACGACACCATCGCCCAGGCCCTCGTCGGCGTGAGCGTCCACCTCGACGCCGCCGAGATGGACGCCCCGGCAAACGTCCCGGCCTCCCTGCGCGGCCACCTCGCCCAGGCCCGGGAGCTGGCGCGCGCGGGGCTGGCGGAGGCCCGCCGCTCCATCCTCGCGCTGCGCCCGGAGGTGCTGGAAAGCTCCACGCTCTGCGTCGCCCTGGCCCAGCGCACGGCCGCGCTGGCGGCGGCCGGCGGCCCGCGGATGACCGTGCAACTGGTCGGCCCGCCCCGGCCGATCCCGGAGGAAACGGAGGCCGAGCTCCTGCGGATCGGCCAGGAAGCCATCACCAACGCCGTCCGGCACGCCGGGGCGGCCGCGGTGGAGGTCATCGTCGAGTTCACCCCCGGGTTCATCACGGTGCGCGTGCGCGACGACGGCCGGGGCTTCGACCCCGCGCAACCCGGCTCGCCCGACGGCTTCGGCCTGCGCGGGATGCGGGAGCGCGCCGGCCGCATCGGCGGGGAGTTGACCGTCTCCAGCCAGCCCGGCGCGGGGAGTGAAGCGCGGCTGCGCGTGCCGCTGGATTGAACCCTTTCTCCCCCCTTCGCCATGCCGAACCGCTCCCAACCCGAGGCCCCGCCGCCCCCGCCCGCCGGCCCGGCCGCGCCCGTCCGCCTGCTGTTGGCCGACGATCACCCCGTGGTGCGCGCCGGGCTGGTGGCCATCATCGAGCACGACGGCCGGATGCGCGTGGTCGGCCAGGCGGACGACGGCCGGCAGGCGTTGCGGCTGTGGAAAGAGCTGCGGCCCGACGTGGCGTTGGTGGACCTGCAAATGCCGTTGCTCGACGGCGCGGGGGTCATCGCCGCCGTGCGCCGGGAGTTCCCCGAGGCGCGGCTGATCGTGCTGACGACCTTCGGCGGCGACGAGGACGTCCACCGGGCCGTGCGCGCCGG
>CAXTFX010000234.1:1712-7307 GCA_964243185.1 uncultured Chthoniobacterales bacterium | reverse complement strand
CTGCACGCCGTCGGGCACGCCGCGCAGGGCCGGAGCGGCGCGGGGGACGGGGCGGCCGCGCTGGTAGAGGTAGGCGGCGTTGAACTTGCGCCGGCGGCCGTCCTTGTTGACGCTCCGGTTCTCCGGCAGGAACACGTTGCCGTAGAGCACCGCGACCCCGTGCTCGGCGCTGGCGGCGCGCAGGCGTTCGTTGAAGGTCATCAGCCAGCGGCACCAGTCGGCGTCCAGCCAGAGGTCGCCGACGAGGTAGCCGCCGACGGCCATCTCGGAAAACGCCACGAGGTCGGTCCCGCGCGCGGCCTCGGCGGCGACCGTTGCCAGCATCCGGGAAACGTTGCGCTCCGGGTCGCCGGGGGTGATTTCGAGCTGGGCGAGGGAGCAGCGGAACGGTTGGGGCATAGCGCGTGATGGGCGCGTCGCCGTTCACAAGTTGCTCGGACGGAAAGATAAGTGGGTGAAGGAAGCCGAACCCCCGCGTGCCGCTCGGGAAGCTGCACGCTTCGCGGGGAGCGGTAACAGCTTTAAGGTCGCACTCCGAAACTTCAACGTTTACCTGATCGCCTGAAGGGACGGAACGGGGCGGCTCGACGACCCAGGAATAATCCCCGGGAGACGAACAAAATCAAGGGCCGAAGAGCCGGTCGTTTCAATCCCGTTGAACCGGGTGCGTATCACCCGTTTGCTCCGTCCCGTTGCGATGCCCGCTTTCCCCGTCCCAGCTCGTTCCCGACCAGAAGATTTTAACCCTCCGCCGCGGCCCTGCGCGCTGGGTCAGAGGGCGAGGCCCGCGAAAAAGACCGGCAGGCCACCCCGTGAGCCGCCGGGATCACGCCCGTTGCCAGCGCGCCTCCATCGAAAGGGGTGCGGCGTGCCGGCCCGGCTCCCGGTAGAGCACGTAAAGCCCACCCCGCGCGCGGTCCAGGGCCGCCGGGTCCAGCCAAGCGGGGCCGCCCAGGCGCGCCTGGGCGGCGGGGGTCAGGCGCACCGGCAGGGCGTGCGCCGGCCCGGCGCCGATCCCGGCCAGCGGTGGGGCGTCCCCCCGTTCCCGGGCGTTTTCCATCAGTCGAACCACGTTGCGCTCGCCAATGCGGCGGTAAGACACCGTTTCTACCTCCAGGCCGGGGACGATCACCTTGACGGCAAAAACCCCGGTCCCGTCCGCCGGGGAAAGGTCCGCCACGAGGAGGTCGAACCCGGCCGCGGCGAGCCGCCCGGCCGCGTCCCGCAACCGCGCGTCCGGGTCGGCGGCACCATCGTGGGTCGGCAGACCGGTGAACGGGACGAACGCATCCGCGCGCAAGACCCGGGCGAGTTCCGCCTTCATGCCGCCGAGGTCCAGCGCGAGCCAGCGGCGCATCCCGGCGAGTCCGGGCGGTTCCTCGCCCGAGAGGTCCACGACCGCGCGGTAGGCGTCCAGGTAGCCCGCGGGCACGTGGCGTCCCACCCACCCCAGCGGCCCGTGGAACAGGGCCAACCGGGCGCGGGAGGAGGCGAACTCCAGGAGCGCCTTGTGCAGGGCCACCTCCCGCACCGGGTGAACGGCTTCCCCGCAGGCCGCGGCCATCACCGGCAGGCCCTCCGCGGCGGGGTCCCGGTCCGCGCCGACGACGTAGAGGTTGACCATCCCGAAGTCCGTCGCGGCGACCTTGATCACGACGTCCACGCCCGCGGCGGCGTAGCGGTCCAGGAGCGCGCGGCAGTTCGGGTCGTGGACGGTGGCCGGGTCCACCGCGACCCCGCGGGCCAGCGCGCGGTAGCGCACGGAGTTCCCGTCGCGCTGGAGCAGTTCCAGCAGCCCGTGCGCGACCGCCATCTCCCGCGTGGTCCCCGCCCCGTGGCCGTTGGTGATGGGCGTCACCAACCGCGCGACCCCCTCGCGCGGCCGCACGTCCATGCCCGCGCAGGCCACGAACTCGACCGGCACCCGGACCGGCTCGCCCGTCGTCCAGCGCCGGGTTTCCACCCATTCGAGCACGGTTTCCGGCCCGTAGTCGCTCCCCGCTTCCAGGCAGAGCGTGAGCGGGTCCACCACCCCGCGTTCGCCGTGGCGCGCGCGCATTTCCCGGTGGCTGCCGACCTCCCGCGGCATCCCCGCCAGCGACCGGGCGGAGGAAACCTCCTCGGTGAGTTCCCCCAGCGCGCCGACGCGGGCGTGGTCCCCCGTTTCCCCGTAGCCGATGCCCTCGCAAACCGGCCAGGCCACGCCCGCGGCGGGTTCGACAAAGAGGGAAAAGGCGTGCACGGGCACGCCGAGCCGGTCCAGGCCGGTGAGCGGGAAGTCGAACAAACGGCCCGGCGGCAACGCCCGGCGGTAGAGGTCGGCGGCACGGGAAAGGGGGTCCGGGGTCATCATCAACGCGAAGCAGGGGTCATCACAGCAGGAAATCGGGCCACGCCCGGCCGCCCGGCGGGGCCAACAGTCGCTCGGCGTGCGTCGCGTGCGGCGGGAGCCGGTCGGCGGCCAACCGGGCCTCCGCCCGATGGAAGGCTCCCAGCTCGGGCTCGACCGCTTCCGCGCCGCCGAACTGAAAACCCAACTGCGTGGCGTAGGCCCGGCAGGCGGCCACCTTGCGGGCCAGCGGCTCGCCCGAAACGTCCACCGCCACTTCCCGCAACCCCGCCGGCAGCTCCGGCGCGGGCGTCGCGCCGGGTTGCCGGAGGGCGTAGGGCGTGTCCCGATACCACCGGGTGTGCCCGGTCAGAAGGGGCACGGCGAGAACGGCGCGGATGACCTGGCGGTGGTCAACGTGGTTGCCCAAACCCTGCGGCGCAAACGCCACGTCCGGTCCCGTTTCCGCCACGAGCAGCCGCAGCCAGTCCGCGACCGCCGTCCAGACCGCGTCGTCCGCCCGCGCGCCCGCAAACAATTCCGCGGCCGAGGCGTAGCCCCGGTGCGGCGCCTCGCGGAACGGCCCGTGCCGCAACCCGCCCGCCGCCAGCCCGAGGCACCCCGCCGCCGCCCGGTCCTCCACCCGCCGCCGCGCCATGTAGTCTACCCCCGGCGCGAGACCCTTGTCCGTCTGGCAACGGAGGGCAAACCCGCGCGGGTCGGGCACGGAGGCGGTGAACACGGTTGCCAAGGTGATCCCCCAACCCGCCGCGGCGAGCCGGTGCAGCGTGCCGCCGCAGGAAAACACGACGTCGTCGAGGTGGGGCGAAACGAAAAGGGCGTTGGGCATCTCTCTCGCGTGTCCGGGTTCTAAAGTTCCGCCCACGCCGCACGGTAAACCGCCACCGTTTCCCGGGCGCAACGCTCCCAACTGAACCGCTCCGCCCGTCGGCGCGCCAGCCCCGCCAGGTGGCGGCGCAGGACGGGCCGGTGGAGGAGGTCGAGCATCGCCTGGCACAGCGCGTCCCGGTCGTGCGGGTCGAGCAGCAGCCCCGCGTCGCCCACCACTTCCGGCAGGCTGCTGGTGTTCGCCGCCACCACGGGCGTGCCGCACTGCATCGCCTCCAGCGGCGGCAGGCCAAACCCTTCGTAGAGCGACAGGTAGAGGAACGCCAGCGCGCCGCTCAGGAGCGGGGCCAGGTCCCCCTCCGCCACGTAGCCGGTGACGACGATGCGCGCGCGCGCCCCCGCGTCCGCGTCGTTCAGTTCGTCGAAGATCGCGTCGAACTTCCATCCCGTGCCCCCCGCCAATACCAGGCGCAGGTCGGCCACGCCCGGTTGCGCCCGGATCAGGTCGCCGAACGCCCGGATCACGTGCCGCAGGTTCTTGCGCGGCTCGAACGTGCAGAGGCTCAGGAAATAAGGGCCGTCCGGGATGCCGTAACGCTCCCGGACCCCGCGGAGCGTTTCCGCGTCGCCGCAGGGCTGGAACTGTGCCCGGTCCGCCGCCAGGGGAACGACGTGGACGCGGCCGGGGTCGTGCCCGGTGCGCGCGCAAAAGTCGGTTCGGGCCGACTCCGAGATGGTGATGACCCGGTCCCCGGGCCGCCGCCGCGCCAGCACGTCCGCGTAAAAGGCCAGGTCCGCCGGCGTGAACAGTTCCGGCATGACGAACGGGATCATGTCATAGACCGTTTGCACCACCGCCAGCCCCGGCACGGCCCGCGCCGCCGCCGGAACGGCGTTGTGCGTCGTGTGGAAAACGTCCGCGGCGGCAAACGCTTCCGGCCGCACGCCGCCCCCGGCAAACGTCGGGGCGAGCCGCGCGCCCCGAAAGGCCGGGTGCGAGGCCAGGAACGCCATCGCCGGCTCCGTCCACTCCGCGGCGCCGAACGTCACCTCGCAATCCGGCGCCGTCCGCAGGCGCGAGGCCAGTTCCACGATGCTGCGCGGCATCCCCGTGAGCCGGGCGACCCCGTCCCCGTCACGGCACCAACCCAGCAAGGAAACGTCGCACAGCACGTTCATCACAGCAGGTGGGGCGCGGCCCGATACCGGCAACCTGGGTCCATCGGCACCCCCTCCAGGCTCCATCCCAGGTCCGGCTTCGTGCCCCGGAGGGATTCGTAAACCCCCGCGATCTGGCGCGCGACCACCGGCCAGGAATACACGTCGTTCGCCTCCGCGAACGCGCTTTCCGCCAGCCGGCGGCGCAGCGGCGCGTCGTCCAGCAGCCGCGCCAGGGCGTCCGCGAGCGCCGGGATGTCCCCGGGCGGGACCAGCAGCCCGTTTTCCCCGTCCCGCAGGCAGTCCACCACGCCGACCACCCGGCAGGAGACGACCGGCAACCCGGCGCTCATGGCCTCCAGGATCGTGTTGGAAAACCCCTCCGAATACGTCGGCGAGGCGAACAGGTCCGCCCCGCGATAGACCGCCGGCACGTCGTCGTAGGACACGTAACCCAGCGACTCGAAACGCTCGCCCAGCCCCAGCGCCGCCACCCGCTCCGACACCGCCGCGGAGTCCGGCCCGATGCCCGAATACCGCAGCCGCGCCCGCCCCGCCGCCGGGTGCCCGCGCCGCTGTAGCTCCGCGAAGGCGTCCAGCAAATCCAAGGCCCCCTTCCGCCGGTCCACCCGGCCGTGATACAGGATGACCGGCCGCGCCGGGTCCGCCAGTTCCCCCACCCGCCAGCCCGCGCGCGGGCGGAACCGCCCCGCCTCGACCGCGCCCGGCACGACCGTCCACCGCTCCGGCGGCGTGCCGTGGTTTTCCCGAACTTCCTCCGCGAACGACCGCGAGCCGATGAGCAACGCCCCCGCGTGGTCGAGCACCGCGCGCATCGCCGCCCGGTGCGTCGCGCAGCAGCCGACGCCGACCCAGTGCCCGTCCCCGCCCTGGATGGAAACCACGTTGGGCAACCCCAACTCCTTCGACGCCATGAGCGCCGCCAGTCCCGTCGGGTAGCCGTATTGGGCGTGCAGCAGGTCGAACGGCGCCCGCCCGTGCTCGGCGACGACCGTGGCCACCATCGTGGCGAGGTCCCGCTCGAAGTTCGCCACGGGCGTTTCCTGCTCCCCCAGCGCCTCCAGCCCGACGACGCGCACGCCCGGCACCGCCGGCGGCGGCCCCCCGCCATAAACGCGCGTGCCCGCCGCGTCGCCGCGGTATTGGGAAACCATCGTCACGTCGTGCCCGAGCGCCACGAGTTCCCGCAACAGGTTCTGCGCGTAAACGCTCATGCCCGAGATGGCCGGGAAGTAACG
>CAXTFX010000234.1:0-1612 GCA_964243185.1 uncultured Chthoniobacterales bacterium | reverse complement strand
CCCGGCTCCCGGTAGAGCGGATACAGCCGCCCCATCGCCCGGTCCGCCGCCGCCGGGTCGAACCACGCCGCGGAGTCCCCCCCGCCCGGCAACCGGATGGGCAACGCCCCCGCCGGCCGCGGCTCCCCCCACCCGGCGATCCCCCCGCCCCGGGCCCGCAGCCGGCGCAGGTTGCGCGCGCCGATGCGCCGATACGTCATCGTTTCCACCTCCAGGCCCGGGACGATGGCCCGCAGCACCGTCGTCGGCGAACCCGGCGGCGTGAAGTTCGCATACAGCACCTCTAACCCTTCCCCGGCCAGCCGCTCCGTCAGCAACGCCAGCAGCGCGTCCGCGTCCGCCACGGCGGTCGTCGGCAGGTCCGCGAACCGCACCGTTTCCCGCCGCTCGAACACCGGCCGGTGGATCATCGCGAAAAACTCCGCGTGGCCCAGCGCCATCCACCCGCGCATCTCCCGCAGCGCCCGCTCGTCCTCGCTCCGCATCGCCGCCGGGTTGGCGAACAGGTCCAGGTAGCCCGCCGGCGCCGCCGCCCGCACGGGTCCGAGCGGGCCGTGGTTAAAGCACTTGCGCGCCCGCGCCATCGTGAACTCCCGCACCGCCTTGCCCAGGGCAAACTCCCGGTCCGGGTGCACCGCCTCCCCGCAGGCCGACAGCGCGATGGGCCGCGGCGCCCGCGTCAACTCCCGGTCGTGCCCGACGACGTAAAGGTTCGCCATGCCGAAATCGTCCGCCGCCAGCTTGACGATCACCTCGATGTCCGCCTCCCGGTCCAGAAAGGTTAACAATTGCCGCGTTTCCGGGTCCACCACGTCCGCGAACTCCCGCCCGCCCAGGTCCACGACCACCCCCCGGTCCAGCGCCCGGTAACGCACCGAGTTCCCGTCCCGCTGCAACAGTTCTAACACCCCGTGCGCCAGCGCGTGCGCGAAGCTCGGCCCCGCCCCCAGCCCGTTGGTGATCGGCACCGCCAGCGTCGCGTGCTCCCGCTCGAACCCCGGCCGCAGGTCCGCGAACCGCGGCGCGACGAACTCCACCGGCACCAGCACCGGCTCCCCCGACGGGTGCCGCCGCGCCTCCACCCACGACAGCACCGTCCCCTCCGGGTCAAAATGCTCCCCGGCCGACAAACACAGCCCCACCGGGTCCACCGCCGCCCGCCCCGCCCCCAACACCCCCGCCAACGTCCCCCGGGTCCGCTGCGCCGCGGCCAGCCATTCCCGCGCGGCGAACCACTCCACCGTTTCCCCCCACGCCGACGCCTGCGCCGCCGCCCACGTCGGCCCGTAGCCGAACCCGTCCGACAACGCCCCGTCCGCCCCCACAAGCGCCACCGTCCACAGCGGCAGCCCCAGCCGGTCCAGCGGCGACAGGTCAAACTCGAACGTCTGCGCCCCCGCCGCCCGCGCCGGTTCCAAGGCGGCGCGGTAGGCGGCCAGAGCGTCAGCGGCAGGATTCACAGGATATGAGAACGAGCTTCAAACGTCGGAGGGTGCCCGCGAAACCCGCGAAAAGACGCGAAAGGAAGGCAGGAAGACAAAACTTCTTTTTTGCTTTTTCCTTTCGCGTCTTTTCGCGGGTTTCGCGGGCCCTTCTTCCTGGCACGCGAAAG
>CAXTFX010000233.1:0-7309 GCA_964243185.1 uncultured Chthoniobacterales bacterium | reverse complement strand
GGTGGACCTCCGGCTGGTGCGCGACGACGCGCCGCGGGAACCTTGAGGGCACCCGTGTTCCCCTCCTGAAAACGGCTCCTGGCGCCCGTCGGCACGCCGGGTGGCGAACCCGCGGGGCGCGCGGTGGTGCGGGAGTTGCTAGACCCGGGGATGCGGTCGCGGCGGGGCGGAGTTCCGGGCCTCGTCAGCCCGCGGTGCTCCCCCCGGCCATGACCCCCTCCCGCAATCCCCCGGCTTCCCGCGGCGGACCGCCTGGCGGCTCCGCCCGGCGTCGGCTGGCCCGGACCGTGGTGGCGGCCGTCGGGTGGTTCGCGGCCCTGGGCGCGGTGCCGGCGGCCCGGGCCCTGGACCCCGGCCGGGCGTTGACCCAATACCAGCGGCAGAGCTGGGGGCCGGAGGAGGGCCTGCCCTGCGACAGCGTCACCGCCATCGTCCAAGCCACCGACGGCTACCTCTGGCTGGGCACCGAGGAGGGGCTGGTGCGCTTCGACGGCGTGCGCGCGCGGGTATTCGACCGCCAGACCGACCCGCTCCTCCGCAGCAACAACATCTTCGACGTGGTCGAGGACGCCCAACGCCCCGGCCAGCTCCTGCTGCTGGGCAGCACGGGCGGCGTTTACCGGTTTGACGGGGAAAAGGTCCAGGAATTCTCCCCGGACCCCGCGCTGGCCAACCAGCCCGGGCGGGTGCTCGTCCAGGACCCGGCGGACGGGGCGCTCTGGGTCGGCACGGTGCGCGGGCTCTTCCGCGTCCGGCCCGACGGGACCGTCACGGACCCGGCCGCGGTGCCCCCGCCGGGTTGGCCGGCCGGGGCGATCCGCACGATGTGCCGGGACGGTGCCGGTTGCCTGTGGGTTGGCACCGCGCAAGGTCTTTACCGGCAGAGAAGAACGGGTGCGGACCGTCGGTTTGACCTCCTCCCCGCCTGGGCGGGCCGGGCGGTGGACTGCCTCGCCCCCGCCCGGGGCGGCGGGCTGTGGGTCGGCTCCCGCGACGCCGGGAGCGGCCGGCTGGCGGAGGACGGCACCTTCCGCCCGCGCGCCGCCCTGGCGGGTTGCTCCGTGACCGCCTTCCTGGAAGACCGCCAGGGGATGCTCTGGGCCGGCACGCACGGCAGCGGCCTCTTTCGCCTCCGCGCCAACGACGGGGAGGCCGGCCCCGGACCGCCGGCCGCGTCGGGGTTCACGACCGCAAACGGCCTGGTGGACAACGAGGTCAACTCCCTGTGCGAGGACCGGGAGGGCAACCTGTGGATCGCCACCCAGAAGGGGATCCAGGTGCTCCGGGACGCGCGCTTCGTCACTTTCGGCCGCCCCGAGGGGTTGGGCGGGAACGACGTGCGGACGGTCTTCGGGGACGCCCGTGGCCGGCTCTGGATGGGGCACGAGAACGGCCTGGGCGTGCTGGACCCCGCCGCCGCGGGGAGCGGTTTGGAGAATTACCCCCCGCCGCCCTCCTCCCGCCGGCCCGGCGACAACCTCGTGCTCTGCGTCAGCCCGGGCGACGAGGATGACACCCTGCTGGCCGGCACCCACGCCGGCCTCCTGCGCTGGCGCGCGGGGAAGCTGGAGCCCTTCCCCCTGCGCGAGGACCTCGATGGCAGCGCCGTGCGCGCCCTGTGCGTGGACGCCGCCGGGGACCGCTGGGTCGGCACCGGCGCCGGCCTCTACCAGGTGCGGGCCGGCCGGGTGCGGGCCCGGCTCACCACCGCCGAGGGGCTGGCCGACGACCTGGTCCGCGCCCTGCACGTTGACCGGCGCGGCAACCTCTGGGTCGCCACCGACGGCGGGCTCAGCCGGCGCGGGCCGGACGGGCGGATCGTCAACTTCCTGACCACCGGCGCGGGCAGCGTGCTCTCCTTCTACGAGGACCCCGCCGGCGACCCGGGCGACCTCTTCGTCGGCACGGAGCTGGGCCTGCACCGGCTGCGCGCCACGGCGGACGGCGGGGAGCGGGTCACAGCCTACACCGTGCGCGAGGGGTTGTTCAACGACGTGGTCTGGGCCCTGCTCGACGACGGGCGGGGCAACCTGTGGATGTCCTCCAACAAGGGCATCTCGCGCGTGGCCCGCGCCGACCTGGACCGGCTCGACCGCCGGGAGATCACGACGCTCCCCCACGTCGCCTACGGGCTGGGGGACGGCCTGCGCTCGCGCGAGGCCAACGGCGGCGTCCAGCCCGCGGGCTGGCGCGACCACGCCGGCCGGCTCTGGTTCGCCACCGTCAAGGGCGCCGTCGCCGTGGACCCCGACCGCGCCCTCGCGCCGGACCCGCTCTCGCCGCCGGTTCACGTCGAGGAGCTGACGGCGGACGGCCGCCCGGTGGCCCGGACCGCGGACCGGGCCCCGGAACTGCCCGCCGGCACGCAAAAATTCGGGCTGCGCTACACCGCCCTGGGCCTGTCGGCCCCCGAGACCACCCGCTTCCGCACCCGGTTGGAACCCTTCGAGAAGGGCTGGACGGAGGCCGGCCCGGAGCGCGTGGCCCACTACACGAACCTGCCCCCGGGCGCCTACCGCTTCCGCGTGCAGGCGGCCAACCCGGACGGCGCGTGGGACGCCACCGGCGCCACGCTGGCCTTCTCCCTGCGCCCGCACCCCTGGCAGACCGGCTGGTTCCGGGTGCTCGCGGCCGGCGCCGCGCTAGGTCTGGGCTGGGGCTGGCTGCGGCGGCACCAGCGCCACCTCGTCGCCCGCCTCGCCCAAGCGGAGGCCGACGTGCGCGAGCGCACCCGCACCCAGGAAACCTTGCGCGCCGCCACGGCCCGGGCCGAGCGCGCCCTCGCCGAGGCCGAGCTCGCCCGTGCGGAAGCCGAGCGGGCCAGCCGCGCCAAGAGCGAGTTCCTGTCCCGGGTTTCCCACGAGCTGCGGACGCCCCTCAACGCCATCCTCGGCTTCGGCCAGCTCCTCGAGATGGACGACCACCTCAGCCCCGGGCAGAGCGAGAGCGTGGAGCACATCCTGGGCGGGGGCCGGCACCTGCTCGGGCTGGTGGACGAGGTGCTCGACCTCGCCAGCATCGAGAGCGGGCACGTGCCGCTCTCTGCCGAGGATTTCGAGGTCGGCCCGCTCCTGCGCGAGACGCTCGAGCTGGTCGCCCCGCTCGCCCGGGGGAGCGGCGTGCGCCTGGACCTGGACCCCGCGGGGGGCGCCGCGGTGCGCGCCGACCGGCAGCGGCTGCGGCAGGTGCTGCTCAACCTGCTCAGCAACGCCGTGAAATACAACCGGCCCGTCGGCGGCGAGGTGTTCGTCAGCGCCCGGGTGGGGGAGGGGAGCGGCCCCGGCGCCCCGGCGGGCGTGCGGGTGCGCGTGCGCGACACCGGCGCGGGTCTGGGCGCCGCGGAGTCGGCCCGGCTCTTCACGCCCTTCGAGCGGCTGGGGGCCGCCTACGGCCCGATCAAGGGCACCGGCCTCGGGCTGGCCGTCTCCAAGCAGCTCGCCGAGGCGATGGGCGGGACCATCGGGCTGGACAGCGCCCCCGGGCAGGGCAGCACCTTCTGGGTGGAGCTGCCCGCGGCCGGGGCGCCGCTCCCGGCCGGCGCGCGGGAGTTGGTGTAGGGTCGCGGCGGGGCGCGGTCGGTGCGTTCCTCCCGACGACGAGGGGCCACCGCCCCGACCCGGCACCCTCCCATGAGCAAGAACATCGTCCTCTTCGGCGGCAGCTTCAACCCGCCCGGCCGGCACCACCGGCGCATCGCGGAAGCCCTGTTGCGGCAGTTTGACGAGGTCATCGTCGTGCCCTGCGGCCCGCGGCCGGACAAGCTGACGATCAACGACGTGGAGCCGATCTTCCGGGCGACCCTGGTTTCCATCGGGTTCGCCGGGCTGCCCCGGGTGGAGGTGGACCTTTTCGACCTGGAGCAGGCCGCCTTCACCCGCACGCACGAGCTGGACGCGCGGTATGCGGCGCGCGGCGAGGTCTGGCACCTCGTCGGCGGGGACGCGGTCGCCGGCGGCGGGGCTGGGCGCTCCTTCATCCACCGCGTCTGGCACGAGGGGCCGCGGCTCTGGGAAACGTTGCGCTTCGCCGTCGCCGCCCGCGAGGCGGCCGACCTCGTCCTGGAAACGGGCGACCTGCCGCCCCGCCACCAGTTCGTGGACCTGCCGGCGTCCCCGGGGGCCAGCTCGACCATCCGGGAGAACATCTTCCGGCGGGAGCCCTTCGCCCACCTCGTCACCCCGGAGGTGGCCGCCTACATTGACCGCTACGGCCTCTACCGGGGCCGGGTGCCCAGCCGGGTGACCAAGCTCAACCTGGCCGCGCCGCGCTGGGAGGTCTTCGCCGACGAGCGCAACGCCAAGGCCCTGAGCCTCGCCGGGGAGTTGCGCCGACTCAGCGCGGCGGCAACCCCGGTCCCCGCGGAACCTGTTACGCCCGATAACGATCCGCCCCGGCCCAACGCCGTCCTGGTCGTCGGCGGGGACGGGACGATGCTGCGCGCCATCCGCCAGCACTGGCAGCGGCGCGTGCCGTTCTTCGGCGTCAACGCCGGCCACCTGGGCTTCCTCCTCAACCATGCGGACAGCGTGCTGGCCAACCCGCTCTTCCACCGGGAACTCCTGCTCCGCCAGATGCCGCTGCTCTACGTGGAAACGCAGGAAACCGCCGGCGGCCCGTGGAAGTGTGACCTGGCCTTCAACGACGCCTGGGTCGAGCGGGCCAGCAGCCAGTCGGCCTGGCTGGAAGTGACCGTCGCCGGGCAGGTGCGCCTGCCGCGGATGGTTTGCGACGGCGCCCTGCTCTCCACCGCCTCGGGCTCGACGGCCTACGCGCGCTCGATGGGCGCGACGCCGCTTCTGGCCGACACCCCGGCGTGGCTGCTGGTCGGCTCCAACGTCATGCACCCGCCGAACTGGAAGTCGGCCCTGCTCGGCGTGGAGCAGGAGGTGGTTTTACGCAGCCTGGACGAGCAGGGGAAACGGCCCCTTTCCGCCTTCGTGGACGGTGTCCCGCAGGGTCCCGTCCACGCCCTGCGCGCCCGCATGAGCCGCACGGCGGCCGTGGAGCTCGCCTTCCTGGCCAACCACGACATGGCCGAGAAGATCGCGCGCGTCCAGTTCCCCCGGGCGGAGGAGGGGGCGGGGTAAACCCAGCCCACGTTTCGGGCGCTGGGGGGATGCAAGGGCCTGCACCCCTCCAACGCCGAAAAAGTTTGTTCGTCCCTCCCACGGTTTGTTATCGTCCCCGACGTGACGACCTCCCCGAGCGCCGCGCCCGCCGCCGGAGATACCTACCGGGCGGTGCTCGTCCCGGCCCTCCAGCAGATTCAGCGCGAGCACGGCTACCTGGAGCCGGGCGCGCTCGAGCAGTATGCGGCGGCTTCCGGCGTGCCGCTCTACCGCCTGCAAGCCGTCGCGAGCTTTTTCCCGCACTTCGCCCTGGCCCCGCCCAAGCCGGTCACGCTGCGGGTCTGCCGGGACATGGCCTGCCACCTGGCCGGCTCGCACCCTCTCATGGCCGAACTGCGTCAAACCCTGCCGGGCGACCGGGTTGCCGTAGAGGGCGTCTCCTGCCTGGGCCGGTGTGACCGGGCGCCGGCGGCGTGCGTGGCCGTCGCGGGGCGACCCGGCGAGCACCTCTTTCTCGGCCGTTCGGTGGACGACCTGCGGGGCATCGTGGCGGCGACGCTCCAGACCGGGACCCCGCCGGCCGCGGACCGGGACGCCGGGCAGGCTTCCACCCGCGGGGTTTCGCGGGTGGACCCCTACGCCGGAAGAACGCCCGATTACGCCGCCGTGAGCAAGGTGCTCGCCGCCCGCGACCTCTCGCTCCGGGCCGCGATGGAAGCGTTGCGGACGGCGGAAAACCGGACCCTCGATTTCCAGGAGCACTTCCTCGCCGGCGCCCTCCGGCAGCCTCGGCTGGGCGGCGCCCCGCCATCCCCCGGGGTCGCGGACGCCGTGCGCCGCTGGCAGACCGGAAACGGCTGGGCAGACGCCTTCTTCCGGGAGCTCGACGCCGCCGACCTGCGCGGCTTGGGCGGCGCGGGCGTTCCCGCCAGCCAGAAGTGGCGGGACGTGCGGGACGCCGTCCGCAACCTCCGGGTGCGCGGGGAGGAGGACGACCGGGCGTTCATCGTGGTCAACGGGGACGAGAGCGAGCCGGGCACGTTCAAGGACCGGGAGCTGCTCCTGCACCAGGGGCACCTGGTCGTCGAGGGTGTCATCCTCGCCGGCCTGTTAACGGAAGCCACGCAGGGGTTTATCTACATCCGTCACGAATACCCCGAGCAGATCGCCGCCTGCCGGGCCGCCATCGGGCGCGCCGAGGCCCTGGGCGTCTGCGGGCCGGAGGCGAAGCGGCTGGGCCGGCCCTTCCCGGTGTCGGTATTCGTCAGCCCCGGCGGTTACATCTGCGGGGAACAGAGCGCGCTGATCGAGGCGATGTCCGACCGGCGTGGCGAGCCGCGGAACCTGCCGCCGAAGCTGGAAACCAACGGCTTGCAGGACCTCCCGACGCTCGTCTCCAACGTCGAAACGTTCGCGTGGACCCCGTTCATCATCCTCCGCGGCGGCGGGGCCTACGCCGCCGAGGGCGTGAACGGCTGGAAGGGCCGCCGGCTCTTTTCGGTCTCCGGCGACGTGAACCGCCCCGGCGTTTACGAGGTGCCGATGGGCCTGACCCTGCGCGAGCTCATCGAAGGCGCGGACTATTGCCGGGGCATGGCCGGGGGTCGCCCGCTCAAGGCCCTCGCCCCGTCCGGCCCCTCCGGCGGGTTTCTCCCGGCGCGGTTGACCGGGCGGGGCGGCCTGCCGCCCGACCACCCGAACGACCCGGACTGGCGGGAGCTCGCGGCCCGCCGGGGGTTCGCCCCGACCGCGACCGAGCTCGACCTCCTCGACCTCGAACTCGAGCTCGACCTGTTCCGCGCCCTCAGCCCCACGGCCGCGCTGGGCGCCGGGCTGGTCGTGTATGCCGAGGGCCGGGACATGGTCGGCGAGGCCGTCCGCGCCCTGGAGTTTTTCCGCAACGAATCCTGCGGCAAGTGCGTCCCGTGCCGGCTCGGCTCGCAGAAGCTCGTCTCCCTGGGCACGCACCTGCTGGCGGGCGGGATCGCCGCGGACCGTTGGGAGAACGAGCTCGTGCCCCTGGTGCAAGAGCTGGGCAACGCCATCGGCCTGGCCTCCATCTGCGGCCTGGGCCGGTCCGTGCCGATGCCCCTACAGACGGTGCTGAAATTTTTTCCCGACGACGTGGCGCGGCACCTGGTGGCGCCCAACCCGCCCGTTATTTCGTCAACCACGGAGGCCAACGTATGAGCGTCGAACTACAGGTCGGACCCCTGATCCGCGACGATGACGAGGGCCTG
>CAXTFX010000232.1:0-7340 GCA_964243185.1 uncultured Chthoniobacterales bacterium | reverse complement strand
CCGGGTCGCCGAAGGTGACGCTGCCCGGACCGGCGTAGAGCCTCCACGTCACCGCGGGGGTTCCCGTGCCGCCGCTCACCTCTCCGCCAAGGTTGACCGGCGTGCGGACGGTGGCGGTCAGGTCGGGGCCGGCACTGGCGGCGAGCGCCCCGGGGGAACGCGGCCCCTCGCCCGGTCCGGTGGACTGCACCACCTCGAAATTGCCGATGCCCACCGTTGAAAGGTGGTCGAACACCCCCGGGGCAAAGCGGTCGTCGGGACAGACCGAGATCGAGAAGAACCCGCCGTTGTCCGCGACGAGGGCCCCGTATTTCTTGAGGGCCCGCAGCACGGCTTTTTCCTCCGTCGTCCAACTTGCCGGGATCCCAAAACCGGCCTTGAGCCGGATTCGCTGGCCCATCGCGGGGATGGCCGGGTCGGTCGTATTGCCCACGGACGCCTGGTGGGTCGCGGGGTAGATCGGACCGACGCGCGAGCGCTTGACGACCATCCGCATCGCGTGCTCCACCATGCCGCGCTGGCACTCGTCAAAGCGCACCAGCGCCGGGAACATCGGCAGCCCGGCGGCGTCGCCCGAGGTCCACCCGGCGGGCCGCAGGGTGTTGCTCTTCAGGTCGAACCTGGCCCCGTTGGAAGCCTGCCAGCCGGCGGCGGTCAGTTGCGTGAGCCAGGTTTCCCACAGAAACCCCGCGCCGGGCTGGACCACGATGGCGTGGCGGTCGCCGCCGTCGCCGTTCACGTTGCGCTGCCACTGGTCCAGGGAAAGGCCGCCGGTGCCCACCGGCCAGGCTTCCACCGGCAGGTTGCCGGGGAGGGGATACGGGCTGGGGTCGGATTCGTCCGGGTAGTTGAAGAAGGCGACGGGAACGTCCATCTGGTGGTCGGGCACCAGCACGAAGTTCATCTCGAAGAAGGCGCGCAGGTTCTGCCGGCTGCCGCCCAGGTCGGCCATGATCCGCGCGATCATGGCGTCGGAGTTGCCCTGCCGGGGAAGCCGCGAGACGTCCTCGTTCCAGGGACTGTCCAGGGGCATGACCTGCATGGCGGCAACGACCGCGTCCGCCCCCGGCGTGTTGAAGAGCGTCGGAACGGACACGGCGGGGGCGGGACCGAGAATGCGCCCCTCCTGGTTGATGCGCTCCCCCGCTTGGCAGCCGCCGGCCAAGGCGAGCAGCACCCCGCCGCCGCAGGCCAGCCGGCGGCAGAGCTTCCAACGCGAGGACAAAGAGGCGGGTATCATCGTGGGGGGCAAGCCGTAAACCTGACCGTGAGCTTGAGCTGAGAGAATGGTTTGACCCCCAGATTTCGGCCCGTGTCTGATCAACGGGCTCCGTCGGGCACGGTGCATGGGAGCAACTTCCGGGCGAAGGCGAAGTAAAATCCCGGGTTGGGGGGCGGGAGAAGGCAACCACAAGCGGCCGGACCGCCGGAAACTCCCGGCCGCCGTCGTGAGGGCAAAGCTCGGCTGGGTGCCGCCGACGCGGGAATCATCCGCCCCGTTGGTAGAATCTAAGTGTGTTCACGGGGCCAGCGGAGGGGAATCCGGGGGCGGGGCCGTGTCAGGGCGGGGCGAGCGACGAGTAACGCCGGTCAACGCCCGCCAACACGGCGGCAGCGATTTGTTGCCAGCCGGCGGCCAGGCCGGGCAGCGCGGCGAGCTCCGCCCAGACCGCGGCCGGCGCCGCCCGGATGGCGACGAGCTGGTTGAAACGCGCGACGGACCAGGCCGGGTTGGGGCGTTCCGCCAGCGTGCAGGCGTCGCCGGCGGCGATCCGCCCGGGTTCGCGCACGCGCAGATACCAGCCGGAGCGGCCGTTTTGGATCATGGCCTTGGGCAGGTGGTGGTCCCCGAAGCGCAGGGCGAACTTGAAGCAGGGCTGCCGTGGTTGGGTGACTTGCAGGAGCGCGGTGCCGACGCGGAACACGTCGCCCAGGCAGACGTCGGCCTCCTCCGGGCCGGCCACGGTGAGGTTCTCACCGACGCCGCCGGCCACCCAGAGCGCCGCGTGGGCGGGGAACTCGGCTTCCCAACGGGCGTAATGCGCCTGCGGGTAAGCATAGACGGCCTTCTCGGGACCGCCGTGAACGGAGAGATCGGCCTGCTGGTCGCCGGCGAGTCCGAGCGGGCCGACCGCCACCGGACCTTCCACGCGGTGCTTGACGAAGCCGCTGGGCACGCCCGCCGGCCCGAGCGGGGCGACGGGGCCGGCCAGCACGGAAACGAGCCGGGCGCGGGGGAAGGTGGCAGGGGCGCTCAACATGGCGTTTTCTCACGTTAGCACTCGTCCTCGCCGTTCAAGGCCGGGGAAACGTGCGGCCGGGAAAGGCAGGAATCAACGCGGCCAGAGCCGCCAGCGTCCGCCCAGTCCCCTTGAATATTCCCAAGCCACCTCGCGGGGCCGGGGTAGGCATCCTTGCGTCGCGGCGGTGCGACTCCGTCCCGGCGCACGACATCGCGTCGCCGGGTGACGGCTAAGTCTTCCCGACCTTTCCCGGTGAGTTCGGAAGGGGGCGCGGCGGCCTACGTGCCCTCGTGCCAGGCGCTCACGACCAGGCGGCACCCGTAGGGTTTGCACCGGCAGCCGGGCGGGGGGATCTGCGGCGGGGCATCCACGGCGTGAACGGTGCGGTCCAGCGCCTTGCACGCCGGGCAGTCCCAGCCGTCGCGCGCGGCTTGGACCTGAATCTTCTGGTAGCCCGCCTCCTTGAGGTGGGTCACCGCTTCCTGGGCGTGGCGTCGCTCCACCCGGCGGGTGCGCGGGATGAGCCGGGTCTTGGGCAGGGCGTTGTGCATGGGGCAACGGAAGGAGCAGTCCCCGCGCCATACACCCCCGCGCGTAGGACGCCCGCCGGCGACCGTTCCCCGGTCGGGGGAGCCAACCGGTGCCCCCGGCAGGGCGCGGGACCAGGGGCGGACGCCACCAAAAATCTCCGCCGCCGAAACCGGGATCGTCCCACGAAGAAAAAACGGCTCGAATCATTGAATTTCGCCCCGCCGCCATACGATTGACATACGATACGAGTTTCAATCCCGGGATTTTCCACCCCTTGGGCGACCGCGCGGTCTGGGTTGAGGCGCGGCGTAGGGTGGTCTCGGAAGGGCTTTTTGCTGTTTATGAAAAAGAAGGCAACTCCGCTCACGACCTACATCCTCATCGCGATGATCCTCGGCATCGGGGTCGGCTACGCCTGTTTCAGGGCGTTCCCGGACAAGGCCACGGCCACGGCCGTCGCCGGTTACATTTCCATCATCACGGACGTGTTCTTGCGGCTCATCAAGATGATCATCGCGCCGCTGGTCTTCACGACCCTCGTCGTCGGCATCGCCCACATGGGTGACGCGAAAACCGTCGGCCGCGTGGGGGCCAAGGCGATGGGCTGGTTTGTCACCGCCTCGCTCGTTTCCCTGTTGCTCGGCATGATCCTGGCCAACCTGCTCCAGCCCGGCAGCAACATCGGCCTGCCGCTGCCGGACGCGGGCGCTTCGACGAGCCTGAAGACGTCGTCGTTCACGCTCAAGGAATTCGTCACCCACCTCGTGCCGCGCTCGGCCGTGGAGGCGATGGCCAACAACGAGATCCTCCAGATCGTCGTCTTCTCGATCTTCGTCGGGGTCGGCCTCGCCGGTCTGGGCGAAAAAGGCCGGGAGCTGGCGGCGATTTTCGATCAGGCCGCCCACGTCATGCTCAAGATCACCAGCGCGGTCATGGTGATGGCGCCGCTGGCGGTCTTTGCGGCCATGGCCTCGGTGGTGACCACGCAGGGGTTGGGCATCCTCCTCACGTTCGCCAAGTTCATGGGCTGCTTCTACTTCGCGCTCATCTTGCTGTGGGGGCTGCTCGCGCTGGTGGGCTTTTTCTTCCTCGGTCCCAGCGTGAAGATCCTCATCCGCTACATCCGCGAGCCGTTCCTGCTGGCCTTCTCCACCGCCTCCTCGGAGGCGGCTTACCCGAAGATGCTGGAAGCGCTGGACCGCTTCGGGGTTTCCCGCAAGATTTCCTCCTTCGTGCTGCCGCTGGGCTACTCCTTCAACCTGGACGGCTCCATGATGTATTGCACCTTCGGCGTGCTCTTCATCGCGCAGGCCTACAACATCCATCTGCCTTACCCGACGCAGATTACGATGCTCCTGCTGCTCATGCTGACCTCCAAGGGCATGGCCGGGGTGCCCCGCGCCTCCCTGGTGGTCATCGCGGCCACCCTGAACCAGTTCAACATCCCCGAGGCCGGGTTGTTGCTCATCATGGGCGTGGACACCTTCCTGGACATGGGCCGCTCGGCGACGAACGCCGTCGGCAACGCCATCGCTTCCGCCGTGGTCGCCAAGTGGGAGGGCCAGCTCCGGCCGGTGTCGGAGGCCGAGGCCGAGGTGTTGGCCATTGACCCTGCCCTGGCTCCCACGGCCTGACCCGGCAACGTTTCCCCAACTCCCTCCACGATGAACGCTGCGACGTGGAAAGCCCGGGTGGCCGGTTGCCTGCTCCTCGTCGCGTGCCTCCAGTTTTTTGCCCCGGTCAGCGGCGCGGTGGCGTCCGAGGACGAGACCAAGCGCACGCCCAACGAGGACGAATCCCGCGCCGAGCCGAGGGACCACGAACTCAAGGGCACGCTGAAAAAGGTCCGCGACACTGGCGTCCTGCTCGTCGGCTACCGCGAGTCGTCTGTGCCGTTCTCGTATCTCAACGCGCGGGGGGAGCCCATCGGCTACGCGATTGACCTCGGCCACGCCGTCGCCGCGGCGGTGTCCAACGAACTCGGCGGGACAACGGTAACGGTCAAGTTCGTGCCCGTCACCCCGGAGACGCGGATGGAGGCGGTCCGCTCCGGTCAGGTTGACCTCGAGTGCGGCTCGACCACGGCCAACGCGGAGCGCGGGAAACAGGTGGCCTTTTCCCCGGTTTTCTTCGTGGCGGGCACCAAGCTCCTGGTCAAACGCGGCTCCCCCATCGCGTCCTTCCGCGACCTGGTGGGCCGCACGGTCGTCGTCACCGCCGGCACGACCAACGAGGCGGCCATGCGCCGGCTTTCCGAACAGTTCAACCTGAACCTGCGGCTGGTGACCGCGCGGGACCACGCTGAGTCCTTCGCCCAGGTCGCCGGGGGACAGGCGGACGCCTTCGCGGGCGACGATGCCCTGCTCTACGGCCTGGCCGCGCAGAACAAGGCGGCGAACGAGCTGGCCGTCGTCGGCGACTTCCTCTCCTACGATCCCTACGGCTTGATGTATCGCCGGGACGACCCGCAGTTTGCCGCCGTGGTCCGGCGCACGTTTGCGGACATGGCCGCCTCGCGCGACCTGGAATACACCTACAACCGCTGGTTCCTGCGCCGGCTGCCGAGCGGCGACACGCTCAACCTGCCTATGAGCGCGCAGTTGCAGGAGGTGTTCCGCACCCTGGGCACCCCGGATTAGGGCGGGGATCGTCTCAATCACCGATCAACACCTTGACCCGCGCCGGGCTGCCAACGGTGTAGTCGTTGCCGGGCAGGAGGTTGAGCTTGACCTTGCCGTTCGCCCCGCCGGGTAGCGGGGCGATCTGCAACGTGCAGGTCGTCTGGCCGGCCTTGATCTTGAGCACGCCGGAGAGCGGGGCGTAATCCCGGCCCCCGACCAGCGGGCCGGTGACGGTGTAGGGCACCTTCAGCTTCGTGGCGCCCGGCGCCGCGCGGGATAGCGTGACCGTGGCGGCTTGGCCGGCGCGGCGGGAGATCGCCGTCGCGTCCACGCCCAGCGTCACGACCGGCGCGGGGAGCAGGACCACCCGGCGGATGACGCCGTCCTGCTTGTTCAGGAAGTAAACGTTGCCGGTCGCGTCCGTGCCGAAGCGCAGGTCGGCACGGGTAGCCGCGGGGTTCACCCGGTGGATCATGTCCAGAAAGCTCTGCTCGACGCCGCCCTGCCTCAGCCGCAGCTCGGTGACGCCGTCGGAGCCACCCCCCGGCAGGGTGTCCGCGTTCAGGGTAAAGGCCGTGCCGGTGGGGAAATCGGCGAAGAGCAGCCGGGCGCCGCCGTTCAGGCCGGGGACGCGCTCGCCGCGGAGCACGGGGCCGGTGGTGACGCCGTTGCCGCCGGCGTCGTAGTGCGGGTATTCCGCGAGGGGGTAGGTGAAGCCGGTGCTCGCCGCGTCCCCGCGGACGTTGGCGCCGATGGTGCCGTCGGCGTTGTAAACGAACGAGCCCTCGCGCCGGTTCCAGCCGTAGTTGGCGCCGGCCTGGCCGAGGTCAATCTCCTCGACCCGGTTCTGGCCGATGTCGGCGATGAACATCCGCCCGTTGGCCGGGTCCCAGGCGAAGCGCTGGGGGTTGCGGAGGCCGCCCGCCCAACGCTCGGGCAGGCCAGCGGCGGGGTTGTGGGCGAACGGGTTGTCCGCCGGGACGCCGTAGCGGCCGTTGGCGGAGTTGGTGCCGAGCGGATCAACGCGCAGGATGGCGCCGTAGGCGTTGTTAGCCATCTGGGCGAGGCCGAGCGGATCACCCCCGCCGCCGCTGTCGCCGACCCCGAGGTAGAGGTTGCCGCGGTCGGGGTGGCCGGGTGCCGCGGCCGTGGGGTTGAAGGACAGGTAGCCGGCGTTGTGGTTGCCGTTGGGCCGGGCGACGCGCAGAACCTCGCGGAACGGACGGGCCGGGTCCGCGGGGGTGAACGTGGCCGCGGCGGGGTCGGCGGCGGTCCACTCCAGGAGCACCTCGTCGTGGTCGCGGCCGGCACCGGGGACGTTCGGGGTGAAGGTGGCCGGGGTCCGGGTGTCCGTCTGGCTGGCGAGGGTGTAGAACCGGCCGAAGCCGGGGGCGCCGGGGGTGTTGAAGTCGGGGTGGAAGGCGAAGGAGTGAAACCCCCGCTCGCCGCCGTCGTCGAAGAGCGGTGTCCGCGCGGCCACGTTCAGGTAGGGCGTGACCGCGGCCCCGTCCGGGCTGACGACGTAGAGGGGGCCGCGCTGGTCGTTGACGAAGATCCGCCCGTCCGGCGCGGCGGTCAGCACGCTGGCGCGGGCGGGCAGGTTGCCGCCGGTGGCGGGCAGGGCGGCGAAGGGTTGCAGATCCACGACGAGGTCGCCCTTGGGCACGGGGACCTGGGCGCGGGCGGGCGCCGCCCGCAGGCCGAGGAGGAGCGCGGCGCCGAGGAGCAGCGCGGCGGGGAGGCGGAAACGGGTGGGTCGGGGAGTTCGCACGGGGAGGGCTCACAAGGTCCGGCCGGCCTCGGCGCCGCGCAAATCCGCGCCGGGGGGCGCGAACGGTTTCTCCCGGGCGCCGGCCGCCGGGAGCGGGGCTGCGGACCAGGGAAAATGGGGTAAGTTCCACGGTTCGCGGGGGCGCCGGCCACCGCGCCGCGCCGTGCCCATGCC
>CAXTFX010000231.1:0-7345 GCA_964243185.1 uncultured Chthoniobacterales bacterium | reverse complement strand
CCGCCGGCCGTCGGGCACAGGCTCCAGACGTGGTAGGCCAGCCAGAGGGAAATCCCGTCCATGAACAGGGCCACGGGCACCATGTCGGCGATGGACTGGTGGCCGTAGTCCACCATGCGGAAGATGGAGTCCACCGCCCGGTCCGGGTCGGCCGGATCAATCTTGGCGAGGATGGCCGCCAGCCCGTCGTTGGAGCGGGAATAGCGCGCCCCGGTGGCGGCGAGCAGCTCCGGGGTCAGGGCCGGGCGCCCGGCGGCACGGGCGGCGGCGGTCGGCAGGAGGGAAACTTGGGTGACTTTCAAGCGGGCCGGAGTGTGGCGGGGCGATGGCTCGTGGTCAACCAGCCCCCGCCACGCCCGACGCGCCCGGGCGCCCCGATTCCCCTTGCGATGACGAAACTTTCCGTGCTCCTGCCCCTGTTCGCCGCCGCCCTGACCCTCGCCCCCGGCCCCGGCGCCAGCGCGCAAACCGCCGACCCCGAACTCGAAACCAAGGCGCTCGTTTACAAGATCGGCAACGATTCGTTCGAGGGCTACCTCGCCCGGCCGGCGCACCCGGCGTCGGACAAGGTGCCGGGCGTGCTGGTCGTCCACGATTGGACGGGCAACGGCGCCTTCGCCCGCGCGCGGGCTGACCAACTGGCGAAGCTCGGCTACGTCGCCTTCGCGTTGGACATGTATGGCCAGGGCAACCGCGCCAAGAACCCGGAGGAGGCGGGCAAGCTCGCCGGGCCGTTCTACCAGGATTTCTCCCTGTTCCGCCAGCGTGGCCTGCCGGCGTTGGAAGAATTGGCCAGACAACCCGGCGTGGATCCGAAGCGGCTCGGCGCCATCGGCTTCTGCTTCGGCGGCTCGACCGTGCTCGAACTCGCCCGCGCCGGGGCCGACCTCAAGGGCGTTGTCACCTTCCACGGCGGTTTGAAGACGCCCAACGGCGCGGACTCCAAGAACATCAAGGGCCAACTGCTCATCCTCCACGGCGCCATTGACCCGCTGGTGCCCCCGGCGGACGTGGCCGCGACGATGACCGACCTCAACGCGGCGAGCGTTCCCTACAAGTTCATCGCCTATCCCCGCGCGGTCCACGGCTTCACCAACCCCGAAGCCGGCAGCGACATCACCAAATCCGTGGCCTACGACCCCGCCGCGGCCGAGGACGCCTACGCGCAGATGCGCCGGTTCTTCGGGGAAATCTTCGCCGGCGCCCCGGCCCCGGCGGCGACGGGTGGCGGTGCGGGCGCGCAGCCTTGAACGCCCTTATGGAAAAAGTCAGCCTCCAGCACGCCTTCAGCCGTTTCTCCGACCATTGGAGTCCCAAGGTCGCCGGAACGATCAACGACACGCAACTTAAACTCGTGAAGCTCCGCGGCGAGTTCGTTTGGCACCACCACGACCACGAGGACGAATTGTTCCTCGTTCATAAAGGCAACTTGTTGATGCGTTTTCGTGACCGGGAGGACGTTCGGATCAACGCCGGGGAATTCCTGGTCGTTCCCCGCGGCGTCGAGCACCTGCCGGTCGCCGAGGAGGAGTGCGAGCTGATCCTGCTGGAACCAGCGACGACGTTGAACACGGGTAACGTGGTCAACGAGCGCACGGTTCAAGCGCCCGAGGTTCTCGGAGCGGGGGTGTAACCTCGCCGCCGGATGAGCTTCGGATCATCCTCCCAAGCCGTGTTTGCGCCCCCACTTTTTCCTGCTAAGATGGACCTCCCGCGCGTGCGGCGCCGGCTTCCTGCCGGCACCTTCCCGCCGCGTGGGAACCACCCCAACCGCCACACCCAACCCGTCCGTTACCCATTCGCCGCCCGGCATTTACCTGACCGTCAGAGCCGTCGCCGCAACCGTCTATGACCGCCATGCAGGAGTTGATCGCGAAGTCCATGCGGGACTTCCGCGAAGGAACCATCATCAAAGGCCACGTCCTCGAGATTCGCCCGCGCGAAGTGCTCGTGGACATCGGCTACAAGAGCGAGGGCGTCATCCCCGCCAACCAGTTCGACGACCTCGACCACCTCCAGAACGGGGACGAGATTGACGTTCTCCTGGAGCGATTGGAGAACGAGGACGGCCAAGTCGTCCTTTCCCGCGAAAAGGCGCTCTACCGCCAGAACTGGGAAAAGATCGTCGGCGTGTTCCACGGCTCGGGACTCATCAAGGGCAAGGTCAAGGGCGTCGTCAAGGGCGGCCTCATGGTCAACATCGGCGTGGAGGCGTTCTGCCCCGGCTCGCAGATTGATATCATCCCGCCGAAGGACCTCAACGGCTTCGTCGGCAACACCTACGACTTCAAGATCGTCAAGATTCACGACGACCGCCGCAACGTCGTCCTTTCCCGCCGCGAGCTCATCGAGCAGGAGCGCAACGAGAAACGCCGCGCGTTCTTGGACGGTGTCCAGCCCGGCGCCATCATGGTCGGTCACGTCAAGAACCTGACCGACTTCGGCGCGTTCGTGGACCTCGACGGCATTGATGGCCTGCTGCACGTCACCGACATGTCCTGGGGCCGGTTGAACCACCCCAGCGAAATGGTCAAGGTCGGCCAGCAGCTCACCGTCAAGGTGCTCGACATCAACCGCGACAAGGAGCGCGTCTCCCTGGGCCTGAAGCAGTTGAACAACAACCCGTGGGACAAGATCGAGGAGCGTTACCCCACCGGCAAGAAGGTCAGCGGCAAGGTCACCAACCTCGTCCCCTACGGCGCCTTCGTGGAGCTGGAAGAGGGCGTCGAGGGCCTCATCCACGTGTCCGAATTGTCCTGGACCAAGCGCATCGTCCGACCCGCGGACGTGCTGGCCGTTGGCCAACTGGTCGAGGCGCAGGTGTTGGGCGTCAACAAGGAGGAGCAGAAGATTTCCCTGGGCCTGCGCCAGTTGGAATCCAACCCGTGGGACGAGATTCAGAACAAGTATCCGCCCGGCACGATGGTGAAGGGCAAGGTTCGCAACATGACGCCCTACGGCGCCTTCATCGAGATCGAGGAGGGCATTGACGGCATGATCCACGTCTCCGACCTGTCGTGGACGCGCAAGGTCAACCACCCCTCCGAGATCCTGAAGAAAGGTGACGAGGTCGAGGCCAGCGTCATTGACATTGACAAGGTCAACCAGCGCATCTCGCTGGGCGTCAAGCAGCTCGAAGGCGACCCGTGGAAGGACATTGATACGCGCTACAAGATCGGCGACCTCGTCAAGGGGACCGTCTCCAAGCTGGCGAGCTTCGGCGCGTTCATCCAGTTGCCCGGCGACATTGACGGGCTGGTCCACATCTCGCAGATCTCCGAGGATCGCGTGGACAAAGTCAAGGACGCCCTCAAGGTGGACCAGGAGGTCGAGGCCCGCGTCATCAAGGTGGACAAGGTCGAGCGCCGCATCGGCCTGTCGCTCAAGGCCGCCAACTACTCCGAGGAGGAGTTGAAGAAGGAAACCGAGGCCTTCGACCGTCTGCGCCCCGGCGAGGACATGGTCGGTCTGGAGCAGGCCTTCCAAGCCGCCGAGGACGAATATCGCCCCGGCGACGGCGCCAAGAAAAAGTAAGTGACGGCGCCCCGGCGCTGACTAGATTAGAGGCCGCTCGCCGGGTGTTTAGCGGGCGGCCTTTTTTCGTCCGTCATCCTCTCCCCAGACCGTTTTAACATGGAAAAACCTAAGATCACCGCCTACCTCAAGACTTACTGCGGCTGGAGCGCCGGCGTCCGCGCCATCCTCCAGAAGCACGACCTGCCCTTCGAGGAAAAAGACATCATCAAGAACCCCGCGTTCCGCTGGGAAATGGAGCAGCGCAGCGGCCAGCCCCTGAGCCCGTGCGTGGAGATCAACGGCCGGATGCTGCCCGACGTAAGCGGCGACGACGTGGAGCGCTTTCTTATGGAGAACGGCCTCACCGGCGATACCGCCAAGCCGGTCAGCGTTCCCACGAACTCCGCCTGCACCGACGAGCAGCACGCCGCGATGGCCGCGGGGGTGCCGTTGAGCTTCAAGTAAACCAGTCCTCCAACGAGGCGAAGCCCTCTCCCACCAGGAGGGGGCTTTTCGTTTTGCAAGATTTACGTCCACCTGGATTGGTAAACCGCTCGCGCCACCCATGAAACTACTGCTCACCCTCATGTCTATCCTCGCCTTCTTCGGCCTGCGCCCGCAGGCCCACGCCCTGCCCGTCGGCGCCAAGGCCCCCGCCCCCGCCGCCGTGGACCAGGAGGGCGCCCCGCTCTCCTTGGCCGACCTCTACACCCACGGTCCCGTGCTGGTGTATTTCTACCCGAAGGCCGACACGCCGGGCTGCACCGCGGAGGCGTGCTCCCTGCGCGACAGCTTCGCGGAACTCAGCCAGGAGGGGCTTCAAGTCGTCGGGGTCAGCCTGGACAAACCCGAGGTGCAGAAGGCGTTTCGCGAAAAATACCGGTTGCCCTTCCCCCTGATCGCCGATCGGGACGGCCTGGTGGCCAAGGCGTTCGAGGTGCCGACGCTCGGCGGGTTCGCCAAGCGGCAGAGTTTCCTCGTCAAGGACGGCGTCGTGGTGTGGTCCGACCTGAGCGCCTCCACGGCCAAACAGGCGGAAGACGTGCGTAAGGCGTTGGCGGGGTTGAGGAAGTAGGTCGTTTCATGCCTGCCACGTTCCCCGCGGCCGCCGGACACCCCGAAGGGGACGTTGACGTGGTTGCCGACGCCGACCGGGCCCGGCGCGCGCGGCCCATCGGCGTGTTCGACTCGGGCGTGGGCGGGTTGACGGTCGTGGCCGCCCTGCGCCGGTTACTCCCGGCGGAGGACATTTTCTACCTCGGGGACACCGCCCGGGTGCCCTACGGCGGCAAGAGCGCGGCGACCATCGAGCGTTACTCGATGGAAATCAGCGGCCTGCTGCTCGCGGAGGGCGTCAAGGTCATCGTGGTCGCCTGCAACACGGCCTCCGCGCTGGCCGTGCCGCGGCTCCAGGAAACCCTGCGCGTGCCGGTGCTCGGCGTCATCGGCCCCGGCGCGGCGGCGGCGGCGGCGGCGACGCGCAGCGGGCGCGTCGGCATCATCGGCACCCGGGCCACGGTGCGGAGCGGGGCCTACGAGCGGGCGTTACGTAAGCTGGCGCCGGAGACAGAGATCCACGCCCACGCCTGTCCGCTGCTCGTGCCGTTGATCGAGGAGGGGATGCTGGAAGATGCGTTGACCGACCAGCACATCGTCAACTACCTCCGGCCAATCCTCGCCGCCGGGGTGGACACGCTGGTGCTCGGCTGCACGCACTACCCGCTGCTCCAGCCGGCCTTGGCGCGGCTGGCCGGTCCGGGCGTGCAACTGGTGGACAGCGCGCACAACTGCGCGCTGGCCGTGCGCGGTCTGTTGGATGACGCCGCCCTCGCCGCCCCGGAGGACCGCGTCGGCAACCTACGCGTGGCCCTGACGGACAGCAGCGACAGCTTCCTGCGCGTGGCGGAACGCGCCTTGGGGCTGACCGTCGGCGACGTGGAACTCCGCAGCGTCCAGGGCGGCCCCCCGCCGGCGCACGAGTGATACGTCGCGGCGCCTTCGTGGCCTCGCTGTCGGGCGAGTGCCCGGGGACGGAGGCGTCCCCGGACGCCGTTGGTGCGGCGACGCTGCCTGGACGGGTTTACACCCCCGCCGGCACGGCTAGGCGCTCGTCGGCCTCCTCCTCCTGCCACGCTCCAAGCTCGTCCTCGTCGGTCTGCAACGGGGCGAAGCGTTCGGCGTTAAAGCCGTATTCGATGCCGTGCGGGTTGGTCGGGTTGGTCAGTTCCACGAGGTAAACGGCCACCTCACCCTCCGTGTTCTGGAGGCTGACGCCCGGCAGGATGTCGCGCACGGTATAGACCACGTCTTTTTTCGGCAGCGCCGAGTAGAGCTTCTCGATGCCGAGCGGGAACTGGTCATCCACGCAGGCGACTTTCTGGCCGGGGGCAAACATGAGGGAATTAGGAATTCGGAGTTGGGAATTAAGAAGCTCAGAGCTTCGCGGGTTAACGGTCGCTGCTCGGGCCCCCACTTCCTAATTCATAATTCATCCTTCCTAATTTTCACCGCCGGGTGCGCGGCGGCCAGGACCAGCGCCCGTTCCAGCAGAGTTTTCCCCGGTTCCAACCGGTGCCACGGCGAGGCGCCGGAGGGGTGAGGCAGGGGGACCACGTCAAAGGCGTGTCCCTGCACGCCGGGATAGCTCGCGCGGAACGACTTTCCGATGATGGCGTCGAGCTTGAGCGCATCCGTCGCGGGCAAGAACTGGGCGATGGCCAAACGGCCCACGGGCAGCACCAACGCGGGGCGCAGCAGTTCGATCTCCGCCCGCAGCCAGCCGGAGCAGTTCGCCACCTCATCCGGCGCGGGCACGCGGTCCCCGCCGGTTGGGCGCTTGCCGGGAAAGCAACGGCATACCGCCGCCATGTAAACGTGGGCCCGGAAGTCCGCCTCGGTCCAGCCGACCGCGCGCGTGAACCAGCCGAAAAGCGTCCGCCCGGCCGTGTGCGCGAACGGCCGGTTCCGCGCGGGCTCCTTGTCCCCCGGCGCCTGGCCGACGAGCATCACCCGGCTGACGACCGGCCCGCCGCTGACGGGCGTGGACGCCATGCGCGGGCAACGACGGCAAGCGCGCAGGCGGGCGACGTGCCCGGCGAGGCGGTCAGAGGTCGCGGCGGCGGTCGGGGTCACTTTTTCCGGGAGGCTTTTACGTCCTTTGGGGGGACGACGACGGCCGGGGCCGCCTCGGCAGCCGGCGGGCCGGCGGCGAGCGCGCGGGGGCGCCAGACGGGTTTGTGCAACGGCCCCTGGCTGCCGTATTCAAAGAGCTTGCTCACCGGGTAAAGGATCGTGCCGACGAGCCCCTGGGCGTTGACGCGCAGGCGGTAGTTCATGGAATCGTTGGTGAACCCCAGCCAGCCGCCGCCGAGCATGGACAAGCCGGGGCCTTTGACCTGGAGGTTGCCGTTGTAGATCTTGCCGCCGGTGATGAGGAAATCCGCCGTGGCCAGGTGCGCGACGGGCTGGCCGACGCCGGGCAGGGCCGTGTCCAGCAACGGGGACAACGGGCCGAAGAGCGGGATGGCGAGGACGTTGCCGCGCTCCACCCGGAGGTTGCCCGCGCCGCGCATCGTCCCCGGCTCGTCCCCCCGGCCGGTCCAGCGGTAGGCGGCGAACAGCCGACCCCGGGATTCGTCGTAGTCGAAGTAGAGCTTGGTCAACGGGGCGAAGTCCAGGTCGCGCAGCTCCGCGTCGGCGCGGTAGTCGGGCGGGACGCCCTTGCCGATGGCCAGCTCCAGGTTGCCGCGCAGTTCACCCCCGAGGAGACTGCCGTGGAAGTTTTCCACGAAGAGCTTCGGGTCGGTGAACAGGACGTGGCCGGAGGCGT
>CAXTFX010000230.1:0-7348 GCA_964243185.1 uncultured Chthoniobacterales bacterium | reverse complement strand
GGGCGTAGCCGTCCATGCTGGCGTTGTCGAAGCCGGGCAACGCCACCTCCGCCAGCCGTTCCCGCGCCGCGAAGCGTCCGCGGGCCGCCCGCAGCGGCACGCGCTCGGGGGTCCCCAACGGCCGGACGGCGGCGAGGATGCGGGCGAGCGTGTCGGCTTCGGAAGTTAACGGGGGCGGGGGAGGCGATGGCATGGCGCCGGCAAGCTATGCGTCCGGTCCCCCGGCGTCCGCGCAAAGTTCGTTTGACCGCCCCGTCCGCGTTGACTAGCTTCCGCCCGCCCGCTCCCGTCGTCGGTGTTCGCCGGCGCGGTGGTGGTGGCACGCGAGCAGACAGTTTTGGTGAGGTGGCTGAGTGGTCGAAAGCAAAGCTTTGCTAAAGCTTCGTAGTCCAAAAGGCTACCGAGGGTTCGAATCCCTCCCTCACCGCCGCGTGGCCCGCGCGCGGTTTTCCCGTGACAAGCCTTGTCCTTTGGGACAATGACCTTGGCGCCATGCCTGCCCCCGCCGCCCCCGCCCCGCCCGTTGACTCCGCGCGCCTGAACCGGGAGTTGGACGCGCTGGCCACCTTCTCGGACTGCGCCCCGCCGGCGGTCACGCGCGTGCTGTTCTCGGCGGCAGACATCGCCGCGCGGGCCTACGTGCGCGGGCTTTGCGAGGACGCCGGGCTGACCGTGCGCGTGGACGCCGTCGGCAACGGGTTCGCCCGCTGGGAGGGGGCCGACTCCGCGCGGGCGCCCATCGCCACCGGCTCGCACATTGACGCCATCCCGAACGCGGGGCGCTACGACGGGACCCTCGGCGTGCTCGGCCCCATCGCGGCGGTGCGGGCCTTGCGGGACGCGGGGTTCCGGCCGGTCCGCCCGCTGGAGATCATCCTGTTCACCGCGGAGGAGCCGACCCGCTTCGGGCTGGGCTGCATCGGGAGCCGCCTGCTGGCCGGGACCACCACGCCCGCGGAGGCCCGGGCGTTGCGCGACCCCGAGGGCCGGGGCCTGGACGAGCTCCGCGCCGCCGCCGGCTGCGCGGGCGATCTCGGGAGCGTGCGCCTGGAACCGGGCGCTTACGCCGGGTTCATCGAGTTGCACATCGAGCAGGGGCCGATCCTGGAGCGGGAGGGCTGCGACATCGGCACGGTCGAGAAGATCGCCGCCCCCTCCTCGGCGCGCCTGACCCTCACCGGCGAGGGCGGCCACGCCGGCGCGCTGCTCATGCCCCAGCGCCACGACGCCTGCCTGGCGGGCGCGGAGATCGCCCTGGCCGTCGAACGCGCCGCGCGGGGCAGCGGCAGCCCGGACGCGGTCGGCACGGTCGGGGTGTTCCGCGTCGCCCCCGGCGCCATCAACAGCGTGCCCAACGCGGCCTACCTGGAAATTGACCAGCGCGACACCAGCCTGGAGGCCCGCGAACGCGCCCGCGCCGAGGTGCGCGCGGCCATCGCCGAAATCTGCGCCCGGCGCGGGGTGACGTTCCACCTGGAAACCATCGCCGCCGACCCGCCGGCCACCTCCGCGCCGGAGCTGGTCACGGCCATCCGCGGGTCGGCCCGGGCGCTGGGGCTGCGCGAGCGGCCGATGATCTCCCGCGCCTACCACGACACGTCGCTGATGTCACTGCTCTGCCCGGTGGCGATGATCTTCATCCCGTGCCGCAACGGTTGGAGCCACCGGCCGGACGAATACGCCTCGCCCGAAGCCATCGCCAACGGGGTCGCCACCCTGACCGGCACTTTGCGCGAACTGCTCTCGAAATGACCGACGCGCCGACGCCTGAAACCCCGGAACCCGTCCGCGCCGCGGATCTGTTCGCCAACGGCCTGACGCGCACGTCCGTCCGGGCCCGGCACGCGCTGTTGACCCCGGACGGGCTGCGGGTCGCTTCCCGCTTGCCGGGTTGGGGCGTGGCGGCACGGGTCATCGTGGCCGTTTCCCCGGCGATGGGGGCGCGGTCGTTTACCCAACTCCACGTCGAGTTGCCCCCCGGGGTGGCCGGCTGGTCGCCGGACGGCGGCGGGGCGAAGGGACCCTCACGGGTGTTTTACGTCGTCACCGGCGCCGTGGAAATTGCCGCCGGGAAACGGACGGAAACGCTGGGGGCGGGGGGGTTCGCCTACGTGCCGAGTGGCCAGGACTGGCGCGTGAAGGGTTCCGTCGGGTCGGGGGGCCAGCTCGTCGTTTTCCAGAAACCCTACGGCCCGCTCGCCGGGGAGACCCCGCCGGGGATCCTCTTTGGCCACGTCAACCAGTGCCCCTCCGCGCCGTTTTTGGGCGACCCGGACGCGGTGCTGACGACGTTGTTGCCCGACGAACCGGCCTTCGACATGGCGGTGAACGTGTTCCGCTTCGCCCCCGGCGCGGCGCTGCCGTTCGTGGAAACGCACGTCATGGAACACGGGCTGTTGATGCTCTCGGGCCGTGGCATTTACCGGCTGGAGGACGCCTGGTATCCGGTGCGGGCGGGGGACGCGATCTGGATGGCGCCGTTCTGCCCGCAGTGGTTCGGCGCGCTCGGCCGGGAGGGGGCGTCCTACCTTTACTACAAGGACGTGAACCGCGCGTGACGACCCACCCGCGGGACGACGGCGGCCCGTCCCGCCGCGTCATCCGCCCGGAATCTTCCTGCCCCGCCATAATTTTGTCTTCCCAGCGGGAGAAAACCGGGCATTTTGTCCACCGGTTGGTGCCAAAGGGAAGGCGTTAACGGGCGGGAGCGTGGTCGGTTTCCCGCCGGCGGCCCCGGGGCTCCGCGCCGTCACCTGCCCCGCTTGAATTTCATGCCCCTCGCTTCGCAACGTTATGGCAAGGAACGGGTCCGCGTGCTCCGCGTTGTGCGCGGCGCGGGCGGTGTGCACGAGGTTTACGAGGTCGAGGTCGGCGTGTCGTTGCAGGGGGACTTCGCGGACACCTACCTCACGGGCGACAACGCCAAGGTCGTGCCGACGGACACGATGAAGAACACCGTGCAGGTGTTGGCGCAGGACCACCTCGGGGCGTCGCCGGAAAAGTTCGCCCTCGCGCTGGGCGATCACTTCTTGGGCCGCTACGTCCAGGTTGACCGCGTGCGGATCGAGGTCGCCGTCCGCCCGTGGGACCGCTACACGCCGGGTGGGAACGAGCCGCACCCGCATACCTTCGTGGGTCGGGCCGCCGGCGCGCCGTTCACGCGCGTGGAACTGGGCCGGGCGGGAGCCGCGGCGCGGGTGCAATCCGGCTGCCGGGAGGTGCTGCTGTTGAAGTCCACCGCTTCCGCCTTCAAGGGCTTCCCGCGGTGTGACTTCACCACCCTGCCCGAGACGGACGACCGCATCCTGGCGACCAAGCTGGCGGCCACCTGGACGTTCCCGGGCCGCGACGCCGACTTCCCCGCCGCGAACGCCGCCATCCCGGCCGCGCTGCTGGACACCTTCGCGGGCGAGTTCAGCCCGTCGCTGCAACACACGCTCCTGCGGATGGGCGAGGCCGCGCTCGCCGCCGCGCCGGCCATCACGGACATCCACCTGGCGATGCCGAACAAGCACTACCTCCCGGTAAACTTCGGGCCGTTCGGTCGGGAGAACGCGAACGAGATTTTCCTGCCCACCGACGAACCCCACGGCCAGATCGAGGCCCGCGTCGTCCGCGCCACCATCCCCGCATGAGCGCCGCCGACTCCGAAGCGTTCATGCGCGAGGCCATCCGCCTCTCCCGCGAGGGGATGCGGACGCACCAGGGCGGCCCGTTCGGCGCGGTGATCGTGCGTGCCGGCGAGGTCGTCGCCCGCGGCTGCAACCAGGTGACTTCCACCCACGACCCGACGGCCCACGCCGAGGTGGTCGCCATCCGCGAGGCCTGCCGCCGGCTGAAGACGTTCACGCTCGCCGGCTGCGAGATTTACGCCAGCGCCGAGCCCTGCCCGATGTGCCTGGCGGCCATCTACTGGGCGCGGCTTGACCGGGTGTTCTACGGCAACCCGCACGAGGCCGCGGCGGAGATCGGGTTTGACGACAGCATGATCTACCGGGAACTCGCCCTGGCGACCCCCCTGCGCGCCAAGCCGATGAAGTCCCTGCTGGGCGAGGAGGCCCGGAGCGTTTTCCAGGAGTGGGCCGCCCTGGAGGGCCGCCAGCCGTATTAAGTTAACCCGATGTCGCTGACCCGCTTTTCCGTCCCGCCGCTGCACGCCGTCACCCGCGACCTCGCCGCCGTGGCGGGCGGCCGGGCGGCCCCGGAGCTGGTCGTCACCGGCGCGCGGGTCCTCTCCACCTACACGGAGCGCATCCTTGACGGCCGGGAACTCTGGGTCGCCCGCGGGCGGGTCGCGGCCGTCAAACCCGCCGGGGAGTGCCGCCGGCTCGCGCCGTCCGGGCTGGACCGGACGACGTTTTACGACGCCCGCAGCGGCATCCTCGCGCCGGGGTTGGTGGACCCGCACGTCCACATCGAAAGCTCCATGATGACGGCGTGCGCCTTCGCCGAGCCCGCGTTGCTCAACGGCACGACGACGGTGTTCTGCGACTCGCACGAGATCGGCAACGTGCTCGACGCGGCCGGGATCGAGATGATGCTGGCGGACGCCCGGCAAGCGCCGCTGTCCGTTTACCTGACCGTCCCGAGCACGGTGCCCGCGACCTCCCCGGAGCTGGAAACGGCCGGGGGCGACCTCACCGCGGAGAAGATCGCGGGGTTGTTTGACCGCTGGCCGGAAGCCGTGGCGCTCGGCGAGAAGATGGACTTCGTGCCCGTGGCGATGGGGGATGCGCGGAGCCACGCCATCCTCGCCGCGGCGCTCCGGCGCGGGCGGCCCGTGTGCGGGCACATCTACGGGCGGGAGTTCGTGGCGGCGTGCGCGGCGAGCGGCGTCACGGACACGCACGAGGCCATTGACCGGGACATCGCGGACGATTTTCTGGAGGCCGGCCTCTGGATTTTCCTGCGCGGCGGTCCGCCGACGACGCCGTGGCACTCGCTCCCGCAGGCCATCAAAACGGTGACGGAACTCGGCGCGCACCCCAAGCGGGTCTGCGTCTGCACGGACGACCGGGACGCGGACGACCTGTTCACCTTCGGCATGGACTGGGTGACCCGGCAGGCCGTCGTCGCCGGGCTCAAGCCCGTCACCGCCTGGAGCTTGGGCAGCCTGCACCCGGCGATCCGCTACGCCCTGGACGGCGAGATCGGCGGCCTCGGCGGCGGCCGGCGGGCGGATCTCGTGTTGCTCAACGACGCGCTCGAAGTGCGGAACACTTGGCTGGGCGGCGAGCTCGTCGTGGAGGACCGCCGGGTGACGCCGCGGCTGGAAGCGGCGCTCGCCAAGCCCTACCGCTACCCCGAAAGCGCCTACCGCACCGTGCGTTGCGCCCCCGCGGCGGACCTCGCGCTGGTGCCGCCCGCGCCGACGCAGCCGGTCACGGTGAACGTCATCCGCACCGCGCTGCCGGGCATCCTCCTGTTTCACGAACGGGTCGCACTCGCGGGCGGCGGGGAATGGCCGGCACTCCTCGCGGCGAACGGGCTGTGCCACGCCGCCGTGATCGAGCGGCACGGGAAAAACGGCCACGTCGCGCACGGGTTCCTGAAGGATTTCAACCTCCGGCGCGGCGCGGTGGCCAGCAGCGTCGGGCACGATTCGCACAACCTGATCGTCGCCGGCACGAACGAGGCCGACATGCGCGTGGCCATCGAGTCGTTGCGCGCGACGCAGGGCGGCGTGTGCGTCGTCGCCGACGGGCGGGTCGTGGCCCAGGTGGACCTGCCCATCGCCGGGCTGCTGTCCGACCGGCGCGCCCCCGTCGTCGCGGCGGAAACCACGGCGCTCAAGGCCGCCTGGTCCGAGGCGGGCTGCACCTTGCCGTTCATGGGTTTCAACCTGATCCCGCTGTCCGTCATCCCGGAGATCCGGCTGACCGACAAGGGCTTGGTCCTCGTGCCCGAGATGCGGCTGGTGCCGCTGTTCGAGACGGGCACCAGCGATAACGTCCCGGGAAGTTAGCGAGGCGGTTCACCCAGCGGAGGAACCTTCGCGGTCAGCATCGGGCCGCCACCCGCAGGTCCGCTTTTCGTTCCACCAGCAGGCTGCGGCAGATGAAGGAGTTGAACTCGGCGTTGCGGCGCACCCCGCCAATCTTCCGCAGGTGCTCCCGCAGCGTGGCAGCCTCCAGGAGTTGCCCGCCGAGGGTGACGAACGCCCGGTCTTCGTCCCCGCGGGTGGGAAAAGCGCGCCGCCACGCGAAGACATAAAGGTTGCGCAGGCGCTCTCCCTCGGTCGTCAAGGTCGAGGCCAGCAAGTCCCGCAGGTTAAACTGGACCACCGCTTCCGCGGACCGGCCCGCGCCGAGCAGGTGCCGGATCAGCAGTTCCTGCCGGCGCTCGAAGGCTTTCCCCAGGAACTTCTTTCGGACACTTTGCAGGTCGTCGTCGCTCTCGCCGGGAAACGCGTCCCGGAAATCCTGGTCGCGGTCCACGCCGCGGTTGACCAACTCGGCGCTGAAATGGTCCAGTAACTTTACGGAAACGCGCTTCACCCACGGCAGTTCCCTCGCGGCGTCGCGCATGTCACTGGCCATCAGGAAGGCGAAGTTCGGCGAGCACCAGTAGGTCGGCAGCCGCCAGGTGATGCAGACGTGACCCTGGCGGCTCACCTCGACGTCCGTGACGAACTCCAGGCTCGTCACGGACTCGTCGAGTTCTGGATCCATGACCGAGTCGAGCGCGGTCCACACCTCGTTCTGTCGTTCGATGGAATCCATCATACGAATAACGTGGGAAGGAGTGTGTTTAGCCAACCGCCACGCCAACGTCGTGGCCCGCGTGCTCGGAGACCACGGGCAAGCCCAACCGCCCACACTGCGCGGGGATGTCAATGTCGTAGAGCCGGGCGCAGTTCTCACCCAGGATCTTCCTGCGAACCTCCAAGGTGAGGGTGTGGTTGGCCTCCGCGGCTTGCTCGTCGGTCAACTCCAGATCCATGAACTGCTCGATGATCCATTTAGGTTGCCAGATCGCGTAGTCGCTGCCGAAGAGAATGCGGTCGCTCCCCACCCAGTAGAGCAGCTCGGTCATGATCTCCGAGAAGTATTTTTTGCGCGTGTGGATCAGCGCGCTGGCCACCGCCAGGCCCGCATACACGTTGGGTTCCTGGGTGGCGATCCAGCAAAAATCATCCAGGCGGGGCAGGCCGACGTGTTCGACGATGAAGTTGAGGTCCGGGAAGGAGCTGGCCGCGTCGTCCACGTCGTCCACGTCGAAGGCGTCGCGGTTGAGCGGCAGGATCGTCGGCCCCTTGTGGACGTGGATGTTTTTGAGGCCCAACTCGGCCGACCGGGTCAGGTAGCGTTGCGCCCAGGGGTCGGTGAGCTTGTAGCCCTTGGAGTCG
>CAXTFX010000229.1:1164-7349 GCA_964243185.1 uncultured Chthoniobacterales bacterium | reverse complement strand
GTGCGCTTCATCTCCGCGTCAATGGCGCGGGCGACGATGTCCCGCGGCGCCAGGCTGGCCAGGGGGTGGTAGCGCTCCATGAACGACACCCCGCGGGCGTCGCGCAGGATGCCCCCCTCCCCGCGCACCGCCTCGGTGACGAGGAAGGACCGGGCGTCCGGGTGGTATAAACACGTCGGGTGGAACTGGATGAACTCCATGTTCGCCACCGCCGCCCCGGCCCGCCATGCCATCGCCACGCCGTCGCCGGTAGCCACATTTGGGTTGGTGGTGTAGAGGTAAACCTTGCCGCAGCCGCCCGTGGCGAGGACGATGCGCGGAGAGGCGAAGGTCAGGACCGCCCCGGTGGACTCCTCCAGCACGTAAACGCCGAGGGCGCGGTTCTCCGTCGCGTAGCCGAGTTTGGCGGACGTGATGAGGTCCACGGCCATGTGGTTTTCCAGCACTTCGATCCGGGGATTTCTCGCCACCGCCCGCAGCAGCGTTTGCTCGATCTCGCGGCCCGTGGTGTCGCGGGAATGGAGGATGCGGCGCTTGGAGTGCCCTCCCTCCCGCCCCAGGTCCAACTGCATTAAACCGTCGCTGCCGGAAACCTCGCTCTCGTCGAAGTGCACCCCGAGTCCGATGAGTTCCTGGATGCGCGCCGGACCTTCCGAGATGATCGTGCGAACCGCCGCTTCGTCACACAGTCCGGCCCCCGCGACGAGCGTGTCCTGGATGTGGAGTTCAAACGAATCCTCGGTGCTGGTCACACAGGCCACGCCGCCCTGGGCGTAAGTGGTGTTCGACTCGGCGCGGACGTTCTTGGTGATCAGGGCCACCCGCCCGTGCGCGGCGGCTTTCAGCGCGAAGGTCAGGCCGGCGACGCCGCTGCCGAGCACGATACAATCGTAAGTTTGCATGGGGAGTTTACACGCGCCCGTGACCGGCGGGGATCGTCCGGCGCGTGGTTCGGATTTCTTAGAGCAGGTGGTTGTCGATCAGCCGGGTGGTCCCGAGGAACACCGCCGCGGCCAGGAGGGTAGGCGCGCGCAAGGTTTCCTGGGGCTGGAGGCTCTCCGCGTCCACCACTTCCAGATAATCTACGCGCACCCGCGGCGCCCGGGCGATTTCGGCGGCCATCGCGTCCCGCAGGGCCGTCGCGCGGCGCTCCCCCGCCCCGGCCAGGGCGGCGGCGGCGAGCAGGGCCCGGCGGATGACGGGGGCCTGGGCGCGGTCCGCCGGCGAGAGGTAAACGTTCCGGGAAGAGCGGGCCAGCCCGTCCGCCTCGCGCTCGGTCGGGTGCGGCAGGATCCGCACGGAAAAATCGAGGTCGCGCACCATGCGGCGCACGATGGCGAGCTGCTGGTAGTCCTTCATCCCGAACACGGCCGCGTCGGGCTGGACGAGGTGGAACAGCTTGGCGACCACCGTGCAGACCCCCCGGAAGTGCCCCGGCCGGGAGCGCCCGCAGAGCGCCCCGGAGAGCGCGGTTTCATCGATCTCCACCGAGCGGTCCGGCGCATACATCGCCCCCGGTCCGGCGGGGTGAAAGACGGCGTCCACGCCCCGCGCCCGGCAGCCGGCGAGGTCGCGCGCGAGCGGCCGGGGGTAGCGGGAGAGGTCTTCCCGAGGTCCGAATTGGAGGGGGTTGACGAAGATGCTCACCACCACCACCCCGCCCCGCCCCGCCGCGCGGCGGGCGCGGTCCACCAGGGCAAAGTGGCCGGCGTGCAGGGCGCCCATCGTCGGCACGAGGACCACCCGGCGGCCGGCCCGCCGCCAGCCGACCGCCAGCCGGGACATGGCGGCGGGGCGGCGGATCAGCTTCATGCGGGGGGAGTTCAACCAGCGGGGCCGGGGAAGAAGGGCGGCGCAACATGCGGCCCGGGCGGCGGCGGGACGAAAGATTTTTCCGATTTCCTGTAATTAAGCACGGAAAATGCCGTATCCGCCTATGTAGCCGCGCGTCTTCGCGTCCCCTCATCCGGGGCGCCGAGGCTCGGGGCCGACAACTACCCGCTGCTCAGGGTTCGCCCTAGCCCAGCGGTTCCGCCGACCAGGGCCTGGCCCTCCGTCCGGCGATTCAACCCACGGCGCCCGGATCGGTTTTCACCCGGTTCGGGCGCTCCGGGGTCCGGGACATCCGGGGAAGGCCCCGCGTTCGTCTTAGGTCCCGTGCACGCGCTCATTCTCGAAGGGGTAAACCAGCCGCTCCAGCTCCGGGAGGTGCCGGACCTCGTGCCCGGGCCCGGCGAGGCGGTGGTCGCTCTGCGGGCGGCGGCGCTCAACCACCGGGACCTCTGGATTCAGAAGGGCCAATACGCCGGGCTGAAGTTCCCGATCACCCTCGGCTCCGACGGCGCAGGCGTCGTCGCGGCCGTGGGCGAGGGTGCCGACCCCGGCCTACGCGGGCGGGAGGTCATCCTCAACCCGGCGCTCGACTGGGGCGAGCGGGAAGAAACGCAGGGGCCGAAGTTTCGCATCCTCGGCCTCCCCGACGACGGCACGTTTGCCACGCAGGTGCGCGTGGCCACCGGGCAGCTCGCGCCCAAACCGGCGCACCTGGACTGGAACACCGCCGCGGCGCTCCCGCTGGCCGGGCTGACGGCGTTCCGCGCCCTCCTGCGCCGCGCGCGGCTGGCGTCCGGCGAACGGCTGCTGGTCACCGGGGCGGGCGGCGGGGCAGCCCTGTTCGCGCTCCAGTTCGGCGTGGCGGCGGGCGCCCAGGTGCACGTCACCAGCGGCTCGGACGCGAAGATCGCCCGCGCCGTCGAACTGGGCGCCGCGGGGGGCGCAAACTACAAGGAGGCGGACTGGGCCGAAACCCTGCGGGAAGCGGCCGGCGGGAAGACCGGGGGGTTCGACGTAATCGTGGACAGCGCGGGGGGCGAGGGTTTTGCCAAGCTCATTGACCTCGCCGCGCCGGGCGGGCGGATCGTTTTCTTCGGCGCCACGACGGGCAACCCGCCCGGCCTGGACATGCGGAAAGCCTTCTGGAAACAGCTCACGCTGTGCGGCTCGACGATGGGCTCGCCGGGGGACTTCGCGGCGATGGCCAGTTTTGTGGGCGAACACCGCATCACGCCGTTGGCCGACCACGTTTTCCCCCTCGACGCGGGCAACGAAGCCCTCGCGGCGATGGACCGCGGGGAGCAGTTCGGGAAGATCGTGTTGACGACCAGCGGTTAGGCTACTCCCCGCCTCGCCGGATACACCGTCAGGCGGGGCGCGCGATCCGGTAGAGCACGTGCCGGCGCAGGGGGTGTCCCGGCGGCAACCGGGGATGCTCGAAATCGTCCGCGGGGGAGCGCGTTTGCATTCCCAACCGCTCCATCACGGCTCGGGACCGCCGGTTCGCCGGCACGGTAAACGACACGATCTCCGGCAGATGGAGCTCCCCGAAGCCGAAAGCCAGCGCCGCCCGGGCGCCCTCGGTCGCAAAGCCTTGTCCCCAATAAGCGGCGGACAAACGCCAACCGATCTCCACGCAGGGGGTGAACGCGGCCTCGAACCGCGGCACGGAGAGCCCCACGTAGCCGATGAAGTCAGCGCGTCCGGGAACCTCCACCGCCCACAGCCCGTAACCGTGCTCCGCCCAATGGGCCCGGATGCGGTTCATCATGGCGGCGGTCTCCGCCCGGTCCCACGGGCCGGGCAGAAATTCTGTGACGACCGGGTCGGCGTTGAGGGCCGCAAACGCGGGCAGGTCGGCGTCCGTCCACGCGCGCAGGCAAAGTCGAGCCGTGACGAGCATCCCAGAAGATTTCGTTCCCGGCCTCGCGCCGTCAAGCGTCCCCGGGCCCCCCTGCGGGGGCGGGCACCGGCACCGCCTCGCACACCTCCCGCCAACCGGGAAAGTTCCAACCGTTAGGGAAACTCCGACACTGCGCGGGTTTGGCGTCCTGGACCGCGCACCGGTTGCGGCCGTCCAGGAAAGCACACTCACCGTTGGGTTTGTCCAGCAACGCAAGGCCGTCGCGCGCCGGGCGCAGGCGCGTGTGGCGGGCGATGAACTCGCGCTCGTCCAGCCCGAGGTGCCCGGCCAACGCGGTGATGTCGGCGTCCGTGAGACGCACGAAACCGGGCCAGCGGCAGCAGTTCCCGCAACGTTGGCATTGGTAGCGGACGGGCGACGGCGCGGAGGGTTGGGCGGGCATGAAAAGGAAGGGGAGTCGTGTTCGGATGAACAGCAATTTTTGACGCGATAACCCTTGCGGACCGGGGCGCGTTGGGCGACGATGCGCGGCGATTCCCCACCCGGCAAGCGATGCTCGAAATCCTCTTCCTCATCGGCGTCTTCGGCATGGGCTTGGTCATGGCCGCGGAATTCATCGCGCAGTTGGACGCCCTGCCCACGCTGCTGGTCGGCGCACTGTTCGTGCCGGTCTTGTATCGTGTCTTTTACTCGACTGCGCTGGTCCGCTACGGGTTGGAACGGCTGCCCGCCCGGGCCCGCCGTCGGCCGGTGCCCCCGGAGCGGTTTTTCTGGGACCTGCGCCGCGCCCGGCTGCGGGCGCGGGCACTCGGCTTGGCCCTGCTCGCGGGGGGCGCCTGGACGGTGGCGCTACGTTCCCCGGCCGCGTGGTCCGCGGACGGGAGTTCGGTCCTGGGCTGGGTGGCCGGGTTCCTGGCCATCGTCGCCACGGCGGACGCGGCGGCGTGCGGGTTGGTGTTCATGCGGGCCTCCGAGTGGCTGGACGGCACGGGCTCGCGCTGGGCGTCGCGCTGCCGCCGGGTGCTCTCCCGGATGAGCGGGGACCGGGAACTGTTGGATCCCGACCCGCTCCCCGGCGCCCCGGAGCGGCAGCGCCGGGCGCGATCAATCTACTAGGCTCCCGATGGCTGCCGGGAGGGAACGTCCGCGCGTGGCGGTCATCGGCGCGGGCGTCGGTGGGCTCACAGCCGCGGCCCGGCTGGCGCACGCGGGTCTGCGGGTGACGGTGTTCGAGAAGAACGCGCGCGTCGGCGGCAAGCTGAACTGGCTGGAGCTCGACGGTTATTCCTTCGACACCGGGCCGAGTTTGCTGACGATGCCCTACGTCTTCGAGGAACTCTGGCGCGCGCTGGGCCGGCGGCTGGAGGACGATCTCACGCTGGTGCCGCTGCCCGTGACGTGCCGTTACCGCTGGGCGGACGGCACGGTGTTGGACGAAGACGCAGCGTTCTGGCGGCGGCCGGAAGTCGCCCGGTTCCTGGACTACGCCCGCGGATTGTATGCGTTGAGCGCGGACGCCTTTCTGCACCACCCGCTCGGGGAATGGTGGCGGCAGGTGACGTGGGCCAACCTCCGCAACCTGCGCCACCTGCCGAAGATCGCCTCGTTCCAGACGATGGACCAGGTCGTGCGCCGGTTCTTCGGGCACGACCCGCACCTGGTGCAGTTGTTCAACCGGTTCGCCACCTACAACGGCTCCTCGCCCTACCGGACCCCGGCGGCGTTCAACATCATCCCGTATGTGGAAGCGCGGTTTGGGGGCTGGTATGTGCGGGGCGGACTTTACGAGATCGCTCGGGCACTGGAACGAATCTGCCGGGAATCGGGGGTGGAGTTCCGGTTGGGGCAGGAAATTTCCGTGGCCGCGCGTGCCGCGGGATCATGGACGCTGGGGAGCACGGGTGGGGAAACGATTTCGGGTGCGGACGGGTTCGACCACGTGGTTTGCAACCAGGATGTTCTCTCCGCCACCCCGCGTTTCCTACCCGCGTCGGCGGCCGCGGCGTTCCAACGCACCCGGGCCGACCAGCTCGACCCGGCCATCTCCGGTTTCGTGATGTATCTCGGCGTGGGCAAGTCGTTCCCGGAACTGGAACACCACAACATCTTTTTCTCCGACGACTACCCCGCGGAGTTTCGCCAGATGTTCGCCGAGGGGCGCCCCGCGGACGAGCCGACGGTCTATGTCGCCATCCATTCCAAGGACGATCCCGACCGCGCGCCGCTCGGTTGCGAAAACTGGTTTGTGCTCGTCAACGCCCCCGCCTTGACGGACGATGCCCGCGTGGATTGGCCGGCCATCGCCCCCGCTTACGGCGACCGCATTCTGGAGCGTCTGGAAACACGCTTCGGGCTGGCGGGCCTGCGCGAATCCATCCGGGTGCGGCAACATTTCACCCCCGCGGATTTCCAGACGCGCTACCTGGCGCACCGGGGCAGCCTCTACGGCTTCGCCATCGCGACCATGTCGCTCGCGCTCGGCTGGTTC
>CAXTFX010000229.1:0-1154 GCA_964243185.1 uncultured Chthoniobacterales bacterium | reverse complement strand
TTGCCAGCCACGGGGTGCGGGCGGCGTTCCAGCGCCCGGCCATGCGGCCGCGGGGGACGAAGAATTTTTACTTCGTGGGGGGCTCCACGCACCCGGGCGGCGGGCTGCCGCTGGTCTGCCTGAGCGGGAAAATGGTGGCGGAGCGCATCCTGCGGGACCTCGGCTGGGGGGGAAAACGCCCCCTCCCCAAACCGGGCAAATGAAGGCTGCCGCCACGCTGCCAACGCTCGCGGCGGGCACCGCCCGCCCGCCGGGGCGGTGGCCGCGCCGGCTGGCCGCGCTCCCGTGGGCCGCGTTCCTGGTCTGGACGGCGGTGGGCGCGGTGGTCATGCCCCTGCGGCTGCGGGCGGACGGGGTCGCCGCCGCGCTCGCCGCGCGCGGGTTGCCGCCCTGGCTCGGGGAACTCACCGGCACGATCCTGCGGGCCGGGGACGCGGTGTGGATCGTCCTCGCGGCGGTCGTCGTTTACCTGGACACGGCGGCGGCCGAAGGTCTCGCGCGGACCCGGCGCTGGGCGGGGCTCCTCCTGGCCGGGGCCGCGGCGGCGGAGTGGCTCGGCGCGCGGACGGGGTTCCCGTTCGGCCCCTACGCCTACACCACCGACCGGTTCGGCTGGCGGCTGGGCGGGGTGCTACCGTTTACCATTCCCCTGGCGTGGCTGGTCATCGTGCTCGGCGGCCGGGCGCTCGTCGGGCGCGTGTGGCCGACGGCGGGGCGGGCGGGGCTGGCGCTGGGGGTGGCGGCGGTGGGGGTCGCCACGGACGTGAACCTGGAGTTCATCGCGTGGCGGGAGCGGGGTTACTGGGTGTGGTATCCGGGTTGGCCGGATCCCTTACCGACGTGGCCGCCCTGGCAGAACTTCGCTGCTTGGTTCGTCCTGCTGGGGGCGTTCGCGTTCGCGCTGTCACCCGATGGGGCCCTGCGTTCGGAGCGGGCGCGCCGGGCGGCGGGGCGTCCGGCGCTGGTCCTACTGGCGATGAACGGGTTGTTCCTGCTCGTCCACGCGGCCCGGTGGCTGCGGTCCCCGTAGGGTTGAGAGTTAGAACTCCGACGAGAGTCTTTTTTGTCCGCAGATGACGCAGATTTACGCAGATTCAAGACAAGGGGTTCAGAGTTTCGGGCAGGGGGGTCGGGCCTCAGTTTGGCAACCTCGG